>NZ_JBHXKA010000081.1:0-36330 GCF_042722885.1 Streptomyces sp. NPDC058401 | reverse complement strand
GGCCCGGAGCGTGCTCCGGGCCGGCACCGCCTCTTCGTCCGCTCAGCGGCAGGCGCGTCCGCCGTTGACGCACCGCACCGCGCGGGCCATCAGCTCGTCCGGCATGACGTTGATGAAGTCGCCGTGGTCGGTCACCGGCTTGTGCAGCTGCTCGGGGAAGCTGTCCACCGCGAAGCGCGCTCCGGGGGGCGTCGCGTAGACGATCCGCTGCACCAGCTGCGGGACGGCCTTGAAGCCCGCCGGACAGGAGCCGTCACGGTTGGCGAAGGCCACGTGGGTGCGGTGGTTGGCGCTGTCGGTGTTCTTGCCGTCCCAGCAGCTCTGGAAGGCGAACGTCCGGACCACGTCCGTGCCCTTGGGGCAGATCGGGTACTTGTCCTTCAGCTGCCGGTTCTCGAAGCCGGTGCAGCTCCACGAGGCGTTGGCGTTGGCCGGGCCGTTGGTGAGGGCCTTCGCGTCGCCCGTGATGATCCGCAGGAAGCGGGGCATGGCGGCGACGCGGGAGACGGGGCTCCCCTTGAACTCGATGGTCACCTGCTTCGGCCGCAGGATCGTGCCCACGTTCGCGTCCTGGCCGCCGCCGGGGGCGTTCGCGTCCTGCTCCGCCTTGCCGTCGCGCAGCCTCAGGACGGGCCAGTAGTAGGTGGACAGGTCACCGTTGGTGCAGGTGGTCCCGGATGCCGCGAGGCTGTTGTTGGTGGAGAAGGCGTCCGCGGTGCGGTTGCCCACGTAATCGTGCATGTGGTGGGCGCCGTTGCTCACCCCGGGGGCGACGATCACGTTGTCGGGGTTGAGGTGGCGCTCGTCGTTGCGGCCGCATTCCACGGAGAACGAGCCCTTGGAGGCACCGGACTTGGGCGCCGGGCGCCGTACGTTCGGCTTGACCGAGCCGATGCGGACGAAGTCGCTGCGGGCAGGTCCCCCCTTCAGGGCGACGTCGCCACCGCTCCGGGCGGTCTCCTCCTCGGCGGCCGGCGCCTCCTGCATCGCGCAGGTGCTCAGCTCCGCGAGCCCGTCGGGGCGGGCGGTGGTGCGTCCGATCGCCTCGGAGACCCGGCCGATCGACGCGCCGCGCCGGTCCTTCAGCTCCCCGAGCAGTGCGTCCGCCGGGGCCCGGCCGGTGGCGAGCCGCTGGTAGGCCTCCGCGATCTGGGTGTCGAGACCGGCGAGTTCCTTGTCCACTTCGCCGCGGACCTGATCGGGAACCTCGCGCAGCCGCTCGCCCACGTCGGGGCAGTCGATGGTGGCGGTCACCGGCGCCGTGCGGGCCCGGTCCTGGCCCGCGGAGGCGACCTGGCCCGCGATCACGACCCCGCCGCCGCCCAGGACCAGTGCGGACGCGGCGGCCAGCACCTTGTAGAGGGGACGCCTCCTGCGTTTGTGCCCTGCCCCGTCCGGGCGCGCCGGGCCTTGCGTGGGGTCTTTGTCGCGCATGTGATCACTTCACTTCCTGGGTCGGGTGTCGGTGGGAGGGGCTGCCGTGGGAGGGGCGGTCGCGGGAGGTCCGTCCGCGAGGCCTTCGAAATCGACCAGGCCGCTCGCCTCGAGTACCGCGATGTGGTCCAGGACCGTGGTGTTGGCGTCCGTGGCGAGTTCGCGGACCACTGAGTTGCGGGTCTGCGCCCGTACTTGGGCGACGAGCGTGAACACCTTGCCGTGCGCCCGGCGCAGCAGCTGCACGAACAGCCGCTCGTACGCGGCCCCTTGGGCCCGGTCGAGCTGGTCGAGCCAGGCCTGCTGCTGGCCGGACGGCCGGTCCGGGAGTTCGACGCCGAGCGCCTCGCCGACCTCCACGACCCGCCGGTCCAGTTCGGTGTGGCCTTCCACGAGGTGCTCGCCGGCCGTCCGCACCGACTTGCGGGTCCCCCGCTCCTGCGCCTGCCGGCCCGCGGGCAGTTCCCACAGGCCGGCGAGGCGGACCTTGCGCACGAACTCGCGGTCCTGCGGGGTCAGCGGCCCGAAGGCCGTGTTCATCACCCCGGCGCCGTCGTCATCGGCGGAGGCCGGAGCGGGCGCCGGGGCCGCGCCGGACGACAGGGCCGGGGCCGCCGCGGCGGTACGGCCGCCGAAGCTCCGGACCGGTATCAGCAGCGCGATCAGCGTGAGGGCGAGGGCTCCGATGACGATGCCCGTGCCCATGACGTGCCGCGAAGCGACCGACATGCCGCCGACGTTCGTCCGACGGATTGACAGCACTGTGCCTCCTTGGGTCCCGGGACGCCCGGGAGCCGCCGCACGGAGCGCACCGCTCCCGTGGGTCCCGGGTGCCAAGGGACGCTAGTGCCGCCTCCGGCTCCCCCGGCGAAGGCCCATCCGGACTGGACAAACATCCGGGCGGCTCCCCGAAAGGCTGCTACGGTGCCGCGCGCCCGGCCGCCGTCCGTCCGCACTCCGCGGACCTGATGGAGGGACAAAAACCCCGGCGCGTCGGCCAGTTGTCCGGATTTACAGTCATTCGCGAGGAGTAGAGGGCCCCGCCCCTGAGGGGGATTCGCCCGGCCCTCGGGGTGACCCAGGGTGGGTGCGGACCACCGCCCACCCGAAAGGAACGGCCCCGTGCGCAAGAAACGACTGGCATCCTTCCTGGCCGCCGCCGGGCTCCTCGCGAGCTCCGTGCCCCTCTTCGCCGCCGCCCAGGCCACCGCCCTCCCCACCGACGGCGTCCGGGCCGAGAGCACCCAGACCGACGGCGCTCAGACCGACGGCGTCCGGGCCGACGCCGCCGCCCGGGCCGACGCCGCGTACCTGCGGCAGAAGCCCGCCTGGCACCGGTGCTCCGCCGACCAGCCGGCCTCGTACGAGTGCGCGAGCATCAAGGTGCCGCTCGACTACCGGCGTCCCTCGGGGCGCACCCTCGACCTGGCGATATCCCGGGTGCGGAGCACGAACCCGGCCAAACGGCACGGGATCCTCCTGATGAATCCGGGCGGACCGGGCGGGACCGGGCTCGATCTGCCGCTGGCCCTCGGCGAGGTGTTCCCCGCGGAGGTGGCCGAGCAGTTCGACCTGATCGGCTTCGATCCGCGCGGGGTCGGCGCCAGCAGTCCCATCAGCTGTGGGCTGGCCGACTCCGAACAGGGCATCGACCGCCCGTACCGGCCCGGCTCCTTCCCCTCCGACGTGGCCTGGGCGCGGAACATCGCCGAGAAGTGCCGGGAGAAGGCCGGCTCGGTGCTCCCGTACATCACGACCCGCAACACCGCCCGCGACATGGACACGATCCGTGCCGTCCTGGGCGAGCGGAAGCTCTCGTACCTGGGCTACTCCTACGGGACGTACCTCGGCGCGGTGTACACGCAGCTGTTCCCCGGCCGGACCGACCGCTTCGTGCTCGACAGCGGAGTCGACCCGGAGCGGATCTGGCGGGGCCTGTTCCAGACCTGGGCCACGGAGTCCGAGCCGGCCTTCGCCCGCTGGACGCGGTGGGCGGCGGACCGCTCCGGCGAGTACCACCTCGGCAACAGCCCCGCGGCCGTGTCGAAGACCTTCTGGGACCTGGTGGCGCGCGCCGACCGGGATCCGATCGTCTTCCAGGGGGAGAAGATCAGCGGCGACGACATCCGGGGCTCCCGGGCCCTGTTCTTCTATCCGGCGCAGGTCACCCCGCTGGTGGCGGCCCTGAAGGACGCGGCCGAGGGGAAGCCCGCCGTCACCCCCGGCGCCTCCGGGCCCGGCTTCGTCATGAAGCGGGCGCTCGCCGGCGCGTCCGGTGCCGCGGCCGAACCCGCCTCCGACAACGCCGTCGCCGTCCTCTGGAGCGTGATCTGCGGGGACACGGATTCCTGGCCGCGCGATCCCGAGCGGTACCGGCGCGACGCGGTCCGGGACAAGGCCGCGTACCCGCTCTACGGGGACTTCGGCTCGAACATCAAGCCGTGCGCCTTCTGGCCGCGGGCGCTCGAGGCGCAGACCACGATGAAGGTGCCGGCCGGGGTGCTGACCGTGCAGAACGAGTGGGACTCGCAGACACCGCTGGCCAGCGGACAGGGCCTGCACCGGGCGCTGAAGGGTTCGCGGATGGTGCTGGCCCTGGGCGGTGAGGGCCACGGGGTGTACCTGGCGGAACCCAACTCCTGCGCCGCCGCGCCGGTCACCGCGTACCTGGCCACCGGACGGCTGCCGGCCCGGGACATCAGCTGCCGTACGACGGCACCCGCCGGGGAGCGGAAGGGGGCGCCGGTGAAGCCGCTGCCGATTCCGTCCGGGCCCCTGCGCTTCTGACCTGACCCGGAAGACCCGGCCCGGTCCTCACTCCGGCCGGGAGGACGGGCCCTGGGACGCCTGGGACGCCTCCGCCGCCGCCTTGATCCGGCGGCCGAAGTCGGGGGCGTCCTTGCGCGCCGCGCTCAGGGCCAGCCCGACCAGGAGGCGGCCGAAGCCGTGCCCGGTGAGGGTGTTGAAGATGCGCAACCGGGTCCGGCCGCCGGGGAGTTCGGCCAGGTCGTAGCCGCCTTCGGCGGTCACCAGGTTGTGGCTCAGCTCCGTCCAGCGGATCCGCGCCGGAGCATCGAGTGCGGTGATCCGGAACTCCCTGGCGGTCTTCATCCCGGCGTCCTTCACCGTGCTGCGGAAGACCGTCCCGACGGCGGTCGGGGTGTCCGGGGTCCGGGTGATCCGCTGGACGCGTGGGCTGAACTCCGGGTCGTTGCGCCCGTCCGCCAGGTACGCGAACACCTCGGCGACGGGCCGGTCGATCTCGACGCTCGCCTCGAACAGTCCGGACATGACCGCTCCTCACCACGCGCCCCGCCGCATCCGCCTCTGCCCCCGCCCTTCCACGATGGCAGAGCCCCGCTCCGGGCGCACCGCCGCACGTTCAGGCCCTGCGGGTGGCCACCGCCCCGCCCGCGGCCGGGGCCCCGGCCCCCCGGTCGAGCAGGGCCAGGTCCGCGGTCAGCGCGTCCAGCCAGGCCATCGCGGTGTAGAACACCGGCGGCGCCCCCTCGGGCCCGGGCCGACGGGGGGCGGGACCGCCGGGACCGGGGTCCGCGGGCCCTGCGGCGGGTACGGGGTCCGCCGCATGTTCCGTGTCCGCGGCCTGCACGGGATCCGCCTCGCGCGCGGGGTCCGCAGCCCGTACGGGGTCCGCCGCGTGTACGGGATCCGCCGCATGCACGGGATCCGCAGCCCGTACGGGATCCCCCGCATGCACGGGGTCCGCTGCCGCCGCCGCGCGGCGCAGTCCGGCCGCCACCCGGGCTCCGTACTCCCGGACCACCGCCTCCTCGCCCGGGCCGGGCGGGGTGCCGGGCGGTCTGCGGCCGCCCCAGAGGACGTGGTGACCGGTCATCATCGCCGCCTGCCAGTCCTCGCCCGCGGCGGCGGCCGGACGCGCGCGCTCCGTCTGGTACTGGGCGTACGCGCTCTCCGCCATGGCCAGCGCGTGCCGCACCCGCTGGTCGGGCTCCACCTCGCGGGGCCGGCCGAAGGCGGCCGTGGCCGCCTGGACGTCGTCGGCCGCGGCGTGCAGCAGCTCGGCCACGGCGCGCCCCAGTTCGTCGTGCGCGCCGCGCGGCCAGGCCAGCAGCCCGCACACCACTCCGATCGCGCTGCCGATCAGCACGTCCAGGAACCGGACCTCGGCCAGCTGCCAGGTGGTGGGTGCGAGCTGGGCGAAGGCCATGGCCACCACCAGGGTGAACATGGCCTGCGCCCAGCCCACGCCGCGCACGGGGCCGACGCAGAAGGCGAACAGCATCAGCGGCGGCAGCACGATCGCGTACACCGTGCTCGCCTCCCCGGCCAGCGCGAGCACCCCGCCGGCGGCGACCGCGCCCACCAGGGTGCCGATCAGGGCCAGCCGGACGGTGGCCCGGGTCTGCACGACGTTGGTGCGGGTCAGGCTGATGACCGCGAGCATCGCCCAGAAGCCGTGCGGCAGGGAGTCCAGTCCGGCGACGGCCCGGGCGACGGCGAGGGCCACACCGAGCCGGACGGCGTTCTGGAAGTGCACCGACCGGGGCCCGGAGTTTCCGGCCAGCCGGCGCCACCAGAGCCGGACCGGCCCCTCCCCCGCGTACCAGAACCGGTCGGCGGGCCCGGCCACCGGTCCGACTCCCGGGCCCGCCGCGTCGGCGGCCCCCGCGCGGCCCCGTACGGCGATCTCGGCGGCGCCGCGCAGCACGAGCGCGGCGTCCGCGAGCTCCACCAGGGCGGCGTTGCGGAATCCGGGCCCGGGCCCGGTGACGGGGGTCCGGGCGAGGGAGACCTGCAGGTTCCGCAGCCGGGTGGAATCCGTGGTGGGCGGGGTCCTGCCCCTGAGCAGCACGGCCGTCCCGGCGGCCGACTCGCGCACGGCCCGTACGAGCTCCGGCCCGGCGGGCTCCTCGGACGGGCCGGGCTCGGGCGGGGGCAGGGACCGCAGGCGGGCCAGCAGGGTGCGGGCCGCCAGCCCGGTGTGGGCCAGCGCGCGTTCCCGTACGCCGGGACCCGCGGGCCGCTGCGCCTCGTCGACGTGGGACGGCCGCAGGGCCTGCGCCCGCTGCGAAGCCCGTGCGGTCTCCGCCGCGGGGAGGGTGTGGGGCGGCAGCTCCAGCACCCCGGCGCACCGGGCGGCCTCGTCCGCGGCTGCGGCGGCCAGGTCCCGGTAGCCGGGGACGGCCGGGTCGGGCAGCACGGTGGCTTCGGCGAGGATCAGCAGCAGGATCCCGGCGACGGTGCCGGTCAGCCGCTGGCCGAGGGTGTCGGGGGCGTACGGCGGGAAGCTGGGCAGGATGTACAGCAGCTGGAGGCCGGGCGCGGCCCCCGCCAGGCGGGGTCCGGCCGCCGAGGAGAAGGCCACGCAGAAGCCGATGACCAGCATGCCCGCCACGGCGGCCCAGGTCCGCACCGACAGCCAGGTGCCCAGCGCCACCAGGGCGCAGGCGGCGGGGAGCGCGCCGGCGACGACCCGGGCCCGCAGGCGTCCGCTGCCCGGGATCCGGGAGAGCCCGGCCAGTGCGACGGCGGCGAAGAGCGCGTAGGTGGCCTCTACGGGCCGGTCCAGCCCGTAGAGGAACACGTAGAAACCGATGCCGGCGGCGAGGGTGACGCGGACGGCCCGCCGTGCGGCCGCCGGCACGGGGCCGGTGCCGGTACGGAGCTCCCTCAGGGCGGCACGCACCCTCTCAGCGTCCCACCGGGTACCCGTCCGGTCCTGCCGTACCGCTTGACACTTCGTCAGGGAGGGCGCAACTTATATCGGCGGCCCGATATAACTGACGCCCGACGCAGCTCGCAACGGATGTGACCCGGCACCTCAGACAGCTCGGCACCTCCTTCAGCTCGGCTCTCAGGCAGCTCGGCACCTCAGACAGCTCAGCACTTCCGACGGCCCGGCACCTCAGACAGCCCAGCGCCTCAGGCGGCCCGGCACCTCAAGGCAGCCCGGCGCCCGATACGACTCGGCATCCCGATACGACACAACCAGCACCCCGGAGGCCCGGTGGAGCCGACCCCCACGCCAGAACAGCCCAGGCGCCGCACCCCGCAGGCGCATCGCACCCCGCAGGCGCAGCGCAAGTCCGAGAGCCGTGCCCGCCTCATCGACGCGGCAGCCGACCTCTTCGCCCGCAAGGGGTTCCACGCCGTCTCCGCCGAGGCCGTCGCCGAGGCGGCCGGGCGCACCACGGGCGCGCTCTACAGCCACTTCGGCGGCAAGGAGGGCCTGCTGCTGGCGCTCCTGGAGGTCTGGAAGGAGCGCACGAGCGAGGAGCTGGCCGCCGAGATCGCGGCCGGGGACCCGGCCGACCCCGCCGTGCACTTCTCGGCGATGTGGGGCAGCCTCACCCGCCCGCACGCCGAGCGCGGCGACTCCTGGCTGCTGCTGGAGACGGAGCTGTGGCTGCACGCCGCCCGCGGCCCCCTCATCGGGGACCGGCTCGCCCAGCGGTACACCGAGATCCGTGCCCGGCTCGGCGAGGGGCTGGCCGACTGGGCCGAGGCCACCGGCACCCCCCTGACCCGTACGCCGCAGGAGACCGGCGCCCTCGTGCTCGGCATCCTCCTGGGGCTCTCCATGCAGCACCGGCTCGAACCGCGCGCCGTCCCCGACGGACTCGTCGTCGAGGCCCTCGGCGCCGTCCTGGGCCTCGGCAGGACCGACTGACCAGGGCTTTCCGTACGACTCCGGCACCACACCCGATCCGTAGGACTCGGGCACCCACGCTCCGTAGGACTCGGGCACCCACACACTCCGCATGGCTCCGCCCACGAACTCCGATCCGTCCGGCGAAAGGAACCGCCCCGTGCTGCCCACCGGCGAAATAGACCTCCTCGAGGACACCTGGGCCCGTGAGGTCCCCCATGCCCAGTTCGCCCGGCTGCGCCGCGAGGACCCGGTCCACTGGCACGAGGTGCCGGGCCGGCACGCCGGCTTCTACGCCGTCACCCGCCACGCCGACGTCAAGGCCGTCAGCCGCGACCCGGAGCTGTGGTCCACCGAACTCGGCTCCTTCATGATCCGCGACCAGAACCCCGAGTCCCTGGAGACCCTGCGCCTGGTGCTGCTGGGCATGGACGCCCCGCGCCACTCCCGGTACCGCTCGCTGGTCAGCGCGGGTTTCACGCCCCGGGTCGTACGGAGGCTCGCGGCCCGGATCCAGGAGCGGGCGGTCACTCTGGTGGAGCGCGCGGTCACCCCGGGCCGGGACATGGACTTCGTCGCCGAGGTCGCCGCGTGGCTGCCGATCCAGACGATCTGCGAGATGGTCGGCGTGCCCGAGGGCGACGAGCGGCTGATCTTCGAGTGGAGCAACCGGATGGCCGGCTCCCAGGACCCCGAGCTGTCGGCCGGCAAACACGACAGCGACCTCGCCGCCGCCGAGATCTACGCCTACTGCGACGCGCTGGCCGCCGAGCGGCGGGTCCGCCCCCGGGAGGACATCCTCTCCACGCTGGTGCACGCCGAGGTCGACGGGGACCGGCTGTCGCCGGACGAGATCAACATGTTCTTCGTCCTGCTCTGCGTCGCCGGCAACGAGACCACCCGCAACCTGCTCTCCGGAGCCCTGATCGCCCTGATCGACCACCCTGCGGCGCGCGCCGAGCTGGCGGCGGCTCCCGAGGACGAGGCCCTGTGGACCACGGCGACGGAGGAGTTCCTGCGCTGGGGCGGTTCGATCCACAACTTCCGGCGCACCGCCACCCGTGACACCGTGCTGCACGGGACGCCCGTCGCCGAGGGGCAGAAGGTGGTCACCTACTACACCTCCGCCAACCGGGACGAGGAGGTCTTCGCCGACCCCTACGCCTTCGACATCCGCCGCACGCCGAACGAGCACCTCACCTTCGGGGGCGGCGGCCCCCACTTCTGCCTGGGGGCCGGGCTCGCCCGTACCCAGATCAAGGCCCTGCTCCGGGAGCTCCTGCGCCGGCACCCGGAGGTCTCCCTCACGGGGGAGGTCCGCCGCCTGCGCTCGGACTTCATCAACGGGGTCAAGTACCTCCCGGTGCGTTTCGAATAGCTGCTCCGGCTCCGGCTCCGACTCCGGGGACCTTCGGCCCTGCAAGGGCACTCGCCGTCGCTGTTAGAGTTGTCGGCAGCGAAGGGGAGTAGTCCCGAAAACCGCTGGTCGACATACTGGACGCCTCGACGGGTCCCGGCCACCGGGCCACCGCGCTTCACGTACGGGGCGGACGAGACCTTCGGCCAAGGCATGACCCGTCCCACATCACCGTGTGGGCCGCTTCGTCGTGCCGGGCCGAGTGGTTCTTCCCGTCGCCTCCCCGCTGGGTGCCGATCCGAGCCATCAGAGCCCGGCTCCAGCAGAAAGCAGCACCCGGAATGGCTCTCGACCCCGTGGCGATCTTCACCGCCTTCGGTCTGATCTTCCTTGCCGAGCTCCCCGACAAGACCATGTTCGCCTCGCTGGCCATGGGCACCCGGATGCGGCCCCTCTACGTGTGGTTCGGCACCTCCACCGCGTTCATCGTGCACGTGGCCATCGCGGTCGGCGCCGGAAGCCTGATCGGCATGCTGCCGAACATGGCCGTCAAGCTCACCTCCGCCGCCCTGTTCGCCTTCGGTGCCGTGGTCATGATGCGCGCCGGCGCGGACGACGACGAGGCGGACTCGGCGGCCAAGGCCGTCACCGGGTTCTGGCCCGTCTTCACCACCGCGTTCATGGCCGTCTTCATCGGCGAGTGGGGCGACCTGACGCAGATCACGACCGCCAACCTCGCCGCCACCAACGGCTGGCTGCCCACCGCCATCGGCTCCGCCGCGGCCCTCATGTCGGTGTCCGCCCTCGCCCTGATCGTGGGCCGGTTCATCGCCAAGCGGGTCCCGCTCAAGACCGTCCAGCGCTTCGGCGCCCTGTGCATGGCCGTACTGGCCGTCTGGACGCTCATCGAGGCCTTCACCGGCTAGATCCGGCCCCTCCGGCATCCGGAAGAGACGGTCTACGCGCGCGGCTCGGCCTTGAGCAGGGCGAACACCGCCCCGCTCGGGTCGGCCAGCCAGGCGATCCGCCCGACGTCGGGCACGTCCGCCCCCGGCATGAGCACCGTGCCGCCGCTGGTCCGCGCGGTGCTCACCACGGCGTCCACGTCGGCGACCGCGAAGTACGGCACCCAGCGCGCGTCCCGCTCCCCCTCCATGAGCGGAGCCACCCCTCCGAAGGAGCCGGCCTCCTGGTCCCCGTCGGCGGTGCTGAGCACCTGGTAGGTCATTCCGGGCGCCTCCATCGGCTGTGAGCGCGTCCCGAAGAGGGTGCCGTAGAAGGCGAGCGCCGCCGTCGGGTCCGGTACGTGCAGTTCGACCCAGCACAGCGCGTTGTCGGCGGAGGTCAGCTCCAGACCAGGTGTCCGGCCCGGCTGCCAGATGGCGAAGTCGGCGCCCTGCTGGTCGGTGTACTGGGCGAGCCGGCCCTCCCCCATGACGTCCATCGGCTCGACGCGGACGGTACCCCCGCCCTCGCGCACGCCGCGGGTGGTGGCCTCCGCATCGTCGGTCCGGAAGTACACGGTCCACGCCGAGGTCGCCCCCGGGTCGAGCTGCCCGACCGCGGCGACGGTCTTCCCGTCCACCTGGAAAAACCCGTACCCGCCGGTCTCGGGCCCGAGCAGGTGGAACTCCCAGCCGAGGACCGCCCGGTAGAAGGCGGCGGCCCGGGGGATGTCGGGGCTCCCGAGGTCGATCCAGTTGGGCGATCCGGTGCGGTAGTCGGTACCGAGCATGGCTTCCTCCTGCGATGGGGTTTCGGATGCGAGGTACCCGCGTAGGGGCCCCTCACCCCGGTATCACCTCCCAGCGCCACACGTACGGGTCCCCCGAGCGCACCGCATTCGGCCGGTACGGGCCCCGTCCTGGTCCGGTACGACCCTGTCCCGGCCCGGTACGGCCCCGTCCTAGTACGGACCGCCGCGGAACAGCACGCTGCCCTGGTGGCGCGGGCGGTCGCCCCGCTCGTGGGCCGACCAGTCGGCGAGCGCCCCGCAGGCCACGGAGACGAGGCGGCGGGGCAGGAAGAGCAGGGCGCTGAAGTACTTCGGCTCGGCGAGGCCGGGCCGCGGCACGACGAGCGCGCGACCGCCGCACCGCGGACAGACCACGAGCACCCGGCCGGTGAACCGGACCAGCCACATGCCGTGGCCCTGGTGCCGGACGGGTCCCGCGGGTGCCGACTCGAAACCCGTGGGAGGGGGCACGGGCAGGGAATCGCTCATCGCAGGGTGGGCGTGGTCTCGGTGTCGACGTGGGACAGCTTCTCCGGGTTGCGCACGAAGTAGAGGCCGCTGATGCGGGTGTCGTCGACGCGGACGGCGATGACTCCGTCGAGTTCTCCGTCCACGTGGACGGCCAGCGCCGGAGTGCCGTTGACCATGGTGGGGGTGAAGGAGAGCCCGACCCCGGCCTTCCCGGCCTTGCCCGACATCCCGGTGAACAGCCGGGCCACGTGCAGGGCGCCCACGACCGGCCGCAGCGCGGCGTGCTTGATGCCGCCGCCGTCGCCCATGTAGACGACCTCGGGGGCGAGCACGTCGAGGAGGCCCTGGAGGTCCCCGGTTTCGAACGCCCGCTGGAACGACTCCACGGCCGCCCGCGCCTCGCCGACGGAGACCGCCTGGCGGGGGCGGCGCGCGTCGACGTGCTTGCGGGACCGGTGGGCGATCTGCCGGACGGCCGCCGGTGTCTTGTCGACGGCGGTGGCTATCTCCTCGTAGTCGAGGCCGAACACCTCGCGGAGCACGAAGACGGCCCGCTCGGTCGGCCCGAGCGTCTCCAGGACCAGCATCATCGCCATCGACATGCTCTCGGCCAGTTCCACGTCCTCGGCCACGTCCGGCGCGGTGAGCAGGGGCTCCGGCAGCCACTGGCCGACGTAGGCCTCCTTGCGGCGGCTCATGGTGCGCAGCCGGTTCAGCGCCTGGCGGGTGGTGATGCGCACGAGGTAGGCGCGCTGGTCGTTGACCGTGTCGAGGTCGACGCCCGCCCAGCGCAGCCAGGTCTCCTGCAGCACGTCCTCGGCGTCGGCCGCCGAGCCGAGCATCTCGTAGGCGACGGTGAAGAGCAGGTTGCGGTGGGCGACGAAGGTCTCGGTCGCCGTATCGGGGGCCTGCGAGGGTGTGTCCACAGCTGGTTCTCTTCCGTCAGGTCGGGCCGGTCGACCGGCGGCTGGAATCCGTGCCACGGTGTCCGTTCCCATTCGTGTCGAGGTTTCGAACACAAGACACCCGACGGCTATGAGGGGTTGTACGCGGAGATCACTTTCCGCTGACCGCTGTGGCCGGGGCCGCGGAGGTCAGCCGGCCGGCCTGCGAGCCGCTCCGCGAAGGCTTCGCGGACCCTAGGGCGCCACCCTCGTGCAACTCCACGGTTGCGGGATGCACGGGCGACGTGCAACTCTGGAGTTGCACCGAAACACTCAACGGCTTGCGACGAAGGAGTCCTGATGAACGCGGACCGGATCGAACGCGACACCCTGATCGAGGCGTCCCTGGAGCGGGTCTGGTCCCTGGTGGCCGAGCCGGGCTTCTGGGTGGGCGACGAGGGGAGCCTGGCCGGCACGGTGGCCCGGGAAGGGGAGTCGGTCGTGGCGAAGAACAGCGAGTACGGCGAGTTCCCGGTACGGGTGGAGAAGGTCGAGCCGCCGACCTACCTCGCGTACCGCTGGGCCAGCGCCTTCCCCGGACAGGAGCTGCGCGAGGACAACAGCACCCTGGTGGAGTTCACGCTGAGCCGCGAGGGCGACAAGACGCGGCTGCGCGTCGTGGAGAGCGGGTTCGCGGCCCTGGCCGGCTCCGAGGAGCTGCGCGACAAGGCGCTCAAGGACAACACCGGCGGCTGGCCGCAGGTGCTCGACGCCTTCAAGAAGCGCGTCGAACGACCGGCCGCGTGAGCGAGGAAGACCCCGGCGCAGACGAGGCGGTCGACCACGTCCTCGTCGCGCTGGCCGACCCGACCCGGCGCAAGCTGCTCGGTCTGCTCGCCGCCCGCGGGGAGGTCACCGCGACCACCCTGGCCGAGGGGCTGCCCGTCTCCCGGCAGGCGGTGGTCAAGCACCTCGGCGTCCTGGACGCGGCCGGGCTGATCTCCGGCCGCCGGGCCGGACGTGAGGTCCGGTACACCGTGCGTCCCGCGGCCCTGGACGCGACGGCCCGCTGGATGGCCACCCTCGCCGCCGACTGGGACCGACGGCTGGCAGCCGTCAAGCGGATCGCCGAGGCGGCGGAACGGGATGCGGGCCGGGCCCCCACGGACCGATAGTGGAACGGTGAGCAACGGGCCGGAGGAAACCGGACGAGCCCCGCGAGCCGGCACGGACGGCGGCGCGGACCACGGCGGCGGGCAGCAGCCCGTCGCCTGGTCCGGGCCGGAGGGGGCGCAGGCCTTCGCCGCCGTGGAGGCGGCCACGGACTGGCTGCTCGGCTACCCCTTCGTCTTCCGGACCCTGGCGCGGTGGGTCGGCGGCGGATCCGTCCTGGTGGACTACGGGTGCGGCCCGGGCAAGGTCGCCGACCACGCGGCCCGGCGGCTCGGCGCGAAGGTGCTGGGGGTGGACACCTCCCCGGAGATGCTCGCGCTGGCCCGCGGCTCGGGGACGGCGGTCGCCGAGTACCACCTGGTCAGGGACGGCAGGGCGGCCTGTCTGGCCGACGGCAGCGCCGACGCCGTGATGTGCAACCACGTCCTGGCCTCGCTGCCCACCGCGGAGGCGGTGCTCGCCGTGTTCCGGGAGATCCGCCGGATCCTGCGGCCGGGCGGCCCGTTCGTCCTGCTGGCCACCGATCCCGCGTGCAGCGGGACGGAGTACGCCTCGCTGAGCATCGGCGACCCGGGCGGCACGTACGCCCCGGGCGACGCGCTGCCCGTACGGCTCCGGCGCACGGACGGCAGCTGGCAGGTGATGCCCAACCACGCCTGGCCCGTGGACTTCTACCCGGCCCTGCTGGAACGGGCCGGATTCACGGACCTCGTCCAGCACCGCCCGACGGTGGACGAGGCCCTCGCCCTCCCGGGCCTCACCGCCCCACCCCTCACCTCCGGCCGCACCTGGTCGGCGGAGCGGTCCCGCCCGCCCTTGGTGATCACCACGGCCCTGGCGGTCTGAGCACACGGGTGCCGCAACGCAGCGGGAGCATCAGCAGGCGCAGGAGATGCCCGAGCGCGGGGCGGTCAGGTCGTCGATGGCGCGCCGGTCGGTGCCCTGGGCGGTTTCGAAGGCGAAGCCCTCGCGGACCCAGTACTCGAATCCGCCGAGCATCTCCTTCACCTGGTACCCCAGGCGGGCGAAGGCCAGCGCCGCACGCGTGGCGCCGTTGCAGCCGGGGCCCCAGCAGTAGGTGACCACCGTCAGCGCCGGGTCGATCAGCGCCGGGGCCAGCTCCGCGATCCGCGCCGTCGGAAGGTGCAGTGCCCCCGGGATGTGGCCCTGGTCCCAGCCGGCCTCGCTGCGGGAGTCGACCACCACCAGTCCGGGGACGCCGGAGAGGAGGTCGGCCCGTACGTCCGAGACGTCCGCCTCGAAGGCGAGCCGCGCCGCGTAGTGGGCCGCCGCGACGGCCGGGGCCGCGGCGGGGACGGAGAGGACTGCGCTGGTGAGCTCAGCGCCGGCGGGCGCGGCGAGAACGGCGGAAACGGTGGAAACGGTGGCCGGGACGGTCACGGACATCGGGGAACTCCTTGTACGGGGCGGAAGGCTGGGGCTCGCCGGCCGGGTGGACTCCCTTGCGGCGATGACTCCATCCTCTGCGCCTGCCACGCCCGCGACGAGTGGCGTAAACGCCTCCACTCGTCAAGATCCCGCCACGGATCCCGCCAGGGGCGCGGCGACCCTGACGAACGCCTTCCGGTAGGCCGTCGGCGTCGTCCGCATCTGCCGGGTGAAGTGGTGGCGGTACGTCGCGGTGGAGTCGAAGCCGACCGCCGCGGCCACCTCGTCCACGGTCCCCTCGCCCGATTCCAGCAGCGGCAGGCTCGCCGAGATCCGCTGGGAGACCACCCAGCGGATCGGGCTCACGCCGTTGCGACGGGTGAAGTGGCGCAGGAAGGACCGCTCCGACATGTTCGCCGCCCGCGCCAGGGCCGGGACCGAGAGCGGGCCGTAGAGCCGCTGAAGGGCCCAGGCCATGCTCCGGGAGATCCCGTCGTCGGCGCCGTCGGGGCCCACCTCTCCGACGGCCGCCTCGATGAACTGGGCCTGCCCGCCCTCCCGATGGGGCGGTACGACGAACCGGCGTGCCACGGTGTTGGCGACGGCGGCGCCGTGGTCGGCGCGGACCAGGTAGAGGCAGAGGTCGATGCCGGCGGCGCTGCCCGCGCTGGTCAGTACGTCGCCGTTGTCCACGTAGAGGACGTCCGCGTCGACCTCGACCGCGGGATGGCGTTCGGCGAGGGTGCGGGCGTAGCGCCAGTGGGTGGTGGCCCGGCGGCCGTCGAGCAGGCCGGTCGCGGCGAGCGCGAAGGCGCCGGAGCAGATGGAGACCAGGCGGGCCCCCCGGGCGTGGGCCTTGAGCAGGGCGTCGACCAGCGTGGGTGCGATGGTGCCGCCCGCCGGGGAGACTCCGGGGATGATCACGGTGTCCGCGGCGGCGAGGGCGTCGAGCCCGTGCTCGGCGCGGAGCGTGAACCCGCCCACCACGCGCAGGTCCCGGCCTGGTTGCGCCGAGCAGACCCGCAGTTCGTACCAGGGCAGGTCCCCCAGCTCGGGCCGGGCGAGCCCGAACACCTCGACGACCACGCCCAGTTCGAAGGGGGCCATGCCGTCGAAGGCGAGTACGGCCACCACATGGGCCGGAGCGGGCTTCGAGAGGTGAAGGGGCACGGGCTGGGACGTCATGGCCGTACTGTAGCCAGCCGCCCTCGCCGGACCGCATCGGGCCGCATCAGCCCGCCGGAGGAGGGGGCGAGAAGTGGAAGGGAGAGAGGCGCGGAGGAATACGCACTCCTTGCCATATACAACATATAGCGCACTGGGGGGCTTGCGGCAAGGCCCCCATGCTGGGGCAAAATCGCGGACCTAGGCCAGAACTTGCCGAAAAGTGGGAGATTCACTCAGTGCGTTCCGATATGTCAGCTTTTGGATCACACGGTTCCGTCGCGGCGACGGCGACCGCCACCAGTGCGTTCGACCTCCCCGACCACCTCTCCCCCAAGGCCGACCCGGCTCTCATCGAGGGCGACGAACGGCATTTCGCGGCCGTCTCGCACTGCCTGGAGCAGACGATCGCCGAACTGTCCGACCGCCTGGAGGCCACGCGCAAGGCGCCCGGCGGCGTCGGCCGGGAGGCAATGGACCGCGATACCGAGATCCACCGCCTGACCAGCCGGCTGCGCACCCTGCGCCGCTTCGGGCTGGACCTCTGCCTGGGGCACATCGTCCCCGCCGACGGCTCCGGGCCCGTGTTCATCGGACGCCTCGGCCTCACCGACAGCGCGGGCAACCGGCTGCTGCTGGACTGGCGCTCCCCCGCCGCCGAACCCTTCTTCGCGGCGACGCACGCCGTCCCGATGGGGCTGGCGAGCCGCCGCAGGTACCGCTGGACCCGCGGGCGGATCAGCGACTACTGGGACGAGGTGTTCTCCGCGGACGGGCTCGAGGGGCGCGCCGCGCTCGACGACCAGTCCGCGTTCATCGCCAGCCTGGGCGGCAACCGGTCGGAGCGGATGCGCGACGTGCTCGCCACCATCCAGACCGACCAGGACGCCATCATCCGGGCCGGATCCCGGGGCGCCCTCGTCGTCGACGGCGGTCCGGGTACGGGCAAGACCGTCGTCGCCCTGCACCGCACCGCCCACCTGCTCTACTCCGACCCGCGCCTCGGCCACCGCCGCGGCGGCGTGCTGTTCGTCGGTCCGAGCCGCCCCTACCTCGCCTACGTCTCGGACGTGCTGCCCAGCCTCGGCGAGGAGGGCGTGCAGACCTGCACCCTGCGCGACCTGGTCACCGAGGGAGCCGCCGCGACGGCCGAGGCCGACCCGCGCGTCGCCCTCCTCAAGTCCTCCGCCGACCTGGTCGGGGCGATCGAGGCGGCGGTACGCATCTACGAGGAGCCCCCCACCAAGGGGATCACCGTCTCCAGCCACTGGTCCGACCTCTGGCTGAGCGCCGACGACTGGGCGGCAGCGTTCGAGGCGGTGGAACCGGGCACCCCGCACAACGAGGCCCGCGACCAGATCCTGGAGGAGCTGCTCACGATCCTGATGGACCAGGACGACAGCGACGTCCCGCCGCACCTGCTCCGCCGTTCGCTGCTCCAGGACCGGGACCTGATCGGCACCCTCAACCGTGCCTGGCCGATGCTCGATGCGGCCGAGCTCGTCGGAGACCTCTGGTCGGTCCCCGCCTACCTGCGCAAATGCGCTCCGTGGCTCGGGCCCGATGACGTGTCCCTGCTCCAGCGCGCCGACGCCCAGGCCTGGACGGCGGCGGACCTGCCGCTCCTGGACGCGGCCCGGCAGCGGCTCGGCGACGCCGAGGCCTCCGTGCGCAGGCGCCGGCACGAGGCGGCCGTCGCCGCCGAGCGTGCGCGCAGGTCCGAGGTCATCGACCGGCTGCTCCAGGACACCGAGATCGACGAGAGCCAGGGCGCGGTGGGGATGCTGCGCGGACGGGATCTGCAGGACGCCCTGATCGACGGGGACGCCGTGCCCGGCGCCGAACCCGACCTCCTCGCAGGCCCGTTCGCCCACATCGTCGTGGACGAGGCGCAGGAACTCACCGACGCCGAATGGCAGATGCTGCTGACCCGCTGCCCGTCGCGGAGCTTCACGATCGTCGGGGACCGCGCGCAGGCCCGGCACGGGTTCACCGAGTCCTGGCGGGAGCGGCTCGAACGGGCCGGGCTCGACCGCATCACCATGGCCTCCCTGAGCGTCAACTACCGTACGCCGGAGGAGGTCATGGCCGAGGCCGAGCCGGCCATCCGCGGCGCGCTCCCCGATGCGAACGTGCCGGTATCCGTCCGCAGCAGCGGCATCCCGGTCGCCCACGGCCGCACCGCGGACCTGTCCGCGGTCCTCGGCGACTGGCTCGACGCCCAGGCCGACGGGGTCGCCTGCGTCATCGCCGCGGGCGGCGTCGACGACGGTTCCTTCCCCGCGAGCTCCCGCGTCCGCGTGCTGACTCCGACGCTGTCGAAGGGACTCGAGTTCGACCTGGTCGTCCTCATCGACCCGGACACCTTCGGCGAGGGCATCGAGGGCGCCGTCGACCGCTACGTCGCGATGACCCGCGCGACCCAGCGCCTGGTCGTCCTCACGAGCCCCTGAGCTCCTGAACCCCTGAGCTCCTGAGCCGACCCGGCCCGGTCCCGGGCCAGGAGGGTTAACCTCTGGCCTGAGCCGCGCGCGGCGGCCGGGGGGACGGAGGGGTACAAGGGGTGGGACTTCACCAGACCGACCCGCTCGTGGTGGGCGGGTACCGGCTGCAGGACCGGCTCGGCGTCGGCGGAATGGGCACGGTGTTCCTGGCCCGGAGCATCGAGTCCGGGCGGATGGTCGCGGTGAAGGTCGTGCACCAGCAGTTCGCCGACGACCGGGAGTTCCGGATCCGCTTCCGCCAGGAGGTGGCCTCGGCGCGGAGGGTTTCCGGGGCCTTCACCGCCCCGGTGGTGGACGCCGACCCCGATGCGGAACGCCCTTGGATGGCCACCCAGTTCGTGCCGGGCTCCACCCTGGGGGCGGCCGTCCGGGACGGCGGGCCCCTCGGCGGCCCCGCCCTGCGGCAGCTGGCGGTCGGGCTCGCCGAGGCGCTGCGCGACATCCACCGGGTCGGGGTCGTTCACCGTGATCTCAAGCCGGACAACGTCCTGTTGACCGAGGAAGGGCCGCGCGTCATCGATTTCGGGATCTCCCGGGCCGCCGACCACGAGACCCTTACCGTGACCGGCCGGATCCTGGGGACTCCGCCGTTCATGTCGCCCGAGCAGCTCTCCGCTCCGCACCGGGTCAAGCGGGCCTCCGACGTCTTCTCCCTCGGCGCGGTCCTGGTGTACGCGACCACTGGGCACGGCCCGTTCGATGCCCCGTCGCACTACATGACCGCCTACAACGTGGTCCACGAGCCCGCCGCGGTGGCGGAGCTGTCGGGTACGGTCCGTGAGCTCGTCCAGTGGTGTCTGGCGAAGGACCCTGCCGACCGGCCCACGCCGGACGAGCTCCTGGAGGCCTTCCGGGCGGCGCCGGAGGACGACTGGGGTGCCCGTCCGCCGTCGCCCGCGGCCGAGACCGCCGAACCCGCCGGGGCGCCTGCGCGCGGGAGCCGGCTCCTTTCGCGGCGGGGCGCGCTGGTCGCCGGTGTGATCGGGCTGGCCGGAGCGGGAGCCCTCGGCTCCTGGGCCGGCGGGGCGTGGACGGGCGGGGCGTGGACGGGCGCCGGTCCGTCCGGATCGTCCGGCGGTTCCCGGGGAGGCCCGGCGGGGAGCAGGCCCCGGCCGGCCCACGAGGGCTCCGCCGGTCTCCAACCGGCCGGATGGGCCCTGTGGGAGGCGAAGCTCGGCCCTCAGGACCTGGGCGTCACGGCCTGCCACGCCTCGGGTCCGGTCCTGCTGTGCACCTCCTCGCCCGGTACCGGGCGAGTCGTGGCCTTCGACGCCCGGACCGGCGAGCGGCTGTGGGGGAACGACTTCCCGACGAGCATCGAGCTCCTGAGCCTGTCCGCCGCGGGCGACGTCGCCTACTGCCTGGAGGCCGACGAGGCGGATCCCGGCCAGGGGGGTCATGTCACCGCCTTCGCCACCGCGACCGGTGCGCGGATGTGGTCCACCCCTCCCCGTACGGCCGATCCGATCGCGGGCGGCGTGTACACCGGCGACGCGATCATCACGTTCACCGCCAAGGACTCCCTCAGCGCCTGGCACCCCGCGACGGGCGAGCAGAAGTGGCAGGAGGGCGGGGTCCGGGGCGTCGGCTCCCGGCTCTTCGCCTCCTACGGCCGTCTCTTCCGCGTCTCCGGCCTGGACACACCCGGCGCCCACGTGCTGTGGGAACACTCCCGCCAGAAGGGCGGGGCGCTGACGAGCCAGGACGTCGGAACCTTGGTTCCCCTCACCATCGGGGACGGCTCGGTACTGCTGCGCAGAGCGGACGGCACCATTTGCCACAGCGCATGGCGGGCTCAGGCGACGCCCACGACCCTGCCCTCCGCCATGGAGTACGTGGAGTCGGGCGGCACCTACTACGGAATGGCCCCGGACGGGACGGTGACCGCGGCCGACGACGTCACGGGCGAAGCACGCTGGACGGCCGAGCCCTGGTACCTGAAGGAGTGGACGCGCAGCGGCAGGAGCCCGTTGCGGGTGGCCGACGGGCGGGTCCACGTCCCGGGCACGGACGGGAGCGTCCACTGCTTCGCCGCCGGCAGCGGGGACCTGCTGTGGCAGAGCGCGGCGCGCCAGGACGACAGTGTGAACGCCCGGCGCGAGTGGCCGGCCATCGCGATCCACGGTGACCTCGTCTTCCTCCTGACGGGCGGCACCGTGGTCGCGTTGCGCCCGCGGTACTAACGCAGGGCCCCGAAGGCCTTGGTGAAGGCCAGGGGCTGCTGGAGGATCGAACTGCACGTCGCGTCGGCGTAGTTCACGGATCCGGCCGCGCACTGCTGGTCGCGGGTCGCGGACCACATCGCCAGCCTGCCGATTCCCTTCTCGCTCGCGAAGTCCACGAGCTGGGTGGCGTCGGCGACCGTGAAGATCTCGCTCGTGACGTCGTTGACGCCGATCATCGGTGTGACGGCCACGGCCTTCCAGGCCGCCGCGTCGGAGAGGCCGAGTACGCCCTTGATCTGGGCCTGCGTGGCCGTCGCGGCCTGGATCGCGTACCGGCCCATGTCACCGCTGTAGGCGGGGCCGTAGTCCATGGCCATGATGTTGACCGCATCGATCCGCACGCCGGCCTTCTTCGCGTCCGCCAACAGGGCCACGCCCGGCTGGGTGAGCCCCTCCGGCATCACGGGCAGGGTGAAGGCCACGTCGAGCCCCGGGTGGGATGCCTGCAGCAGCGTGATGGCCTGCGCGCGGCGGGAGTTGGCGGCGGTGTCGGGCAGGGCCGCGCCCTCGATGTCGAAGTCGACCTTGGTCAGCCGGTACTGGTCGATGACCTTCCCGTAGGCGGCTGCCAGCTCCTGCGCGGAGCCGCAGTTCAGGGCCAGTTCGTGCCCGGCGGCTCCGCCGAAGGAGACGCGGACGTCGCCGCCCTTGGCCCGCAGGGCGCCGATCTGTGCGGCGACCTTGTCGTGTCCGAGCTCGGTGACCCCGCCCCACAGTGGGGCGCAGGCACCGCCGGAGGTGATGAAGGCGAGGTGGAACTCCTTGACGCCGGTCCTGGCCGCCGTGTCGAGCAGGTCGTAGGCCGGGTAGAGGGAGGTGTCCACGTACGGCGCGAAGCGCGCGCCGCCGGCCGGGCTTCCGGTCGTGGGCGGGGTCGTGGGGGTGGTGGGCGGGACGGGCTTGGTCGGCCGGACCGAGGGGGCGGGGCTCGCGGGGGCGCCGGTACCGCCCGTCGGCGCGGGCGTCGGCGCGGTGGTCGGGGCGCTCGTGGGGGCAGTGGTGGGGCGGCCGCCCGGCGGGGGCGTCGGGCCCGGGTCCGCCGAGCACTTCGCTCCGTTGATCCGGCAGGCCGTCGGGTTGCCCGCGTTCGCGCTCGCACTCGTGGCGAAGCCGATCGAGACGGAGGCTCCCGCGGCCAGTTCCCTGTTCCACGCCGCGGGCTTCACGGTGACGTGGCGGCCGCTGACCGTGTGCGCGCCGTTCCACAGGGAGGAGACCGTCGTGCCCGCGGGCAGGTCGAACTCCAGGGTCCAACCGGACCGTGCGCGGCTCGTGTTGTTGGTGATCACATAGGTGCCGGTGTAACCGCCGCTCCAGGAGCTCGACTTCGTGTACACCGCGCCGACCGAGGCGGCCTGGGCGGTACCCGTGAAGGCGAAGGCGGCGGCCGCGATCAGTACCGCCACCGCCGTCCCGCCCGCGGCCTTCGCCTTCTTGCCCGCCTTGCGCCGGTGTCCGGTGGTGCTGCCCATCGCGTGCCTGCCTCTGAATTGCCGGGGAATCTGAGTTGCCGGGGAGTTTGGGGTGCCGGGGAGTTTGGGGTGCGGCAGCACGCTAGCCGCACTGAAACGGACATTTGATCGATTCTGGGCGGCGATGGCGAACCTTAGGTTCCACTTAAGGAAGCGATGGGGCGACCTTAAGGAGGCGGACCGCCACTCCGGCCGGGACTCCGGCCGAGGCACCGTCAAGTCCACTCCGTGAACAGTCGGTTGATCTTCGGGGCACGCACGGCCGATGCCGCATATGCTCCCTCCGTACCTCAATGCGACGTACATCCGTGCCATGTACGTCCGAACTCCTCGCGAGCCGTAAGGGGACCGCCCCGTGAGTGTCCGAATTCAACCCTCCTCCCAGGTCGACGAGACGGCCGAACTCGGGGAGGGGACCACGATCTGGGATCTGGCGCAGGTCCGCGAAGACGCCAGGCTCGGCCGCGACTGCATCGTGGGACGCGGGGCGTACGTCGGCCCCGGCGTCCGGATCGGGGACAACGTCAAGCTGCAGAACTACGCACTGGTCTACGAGCCCGCCGAACTCGGCGACGGGGTGTTCATCGGACCCGCCGCGGTGCTCACCAACGACTTCTACCCGCGGGCCGTCGACCCCGACGGCCGCCAGAAGCGCGGCGGCGACTGGGAGGCGGCCGGAGTCGTCGTGGCCGAGGGGGCCTCCCTGGGCGCCCGGTCGGTGTGCGTCGCGGGCGTCCGGATCGGACGGTGGGCGCTGGTCGCGGCCGGCGCGGTGGTGTCCCGCGACGTGGCGGACTTCGCGCTCGTGGCCGGGGTGCCGGCCCGGCGCATCGGCTGGGTGGGCCGGGCCGGAGTGCGTCTGGTGGAACGCGAAGGGGAACCGGGAATCTGGGAGTGCCCGCGCACCGGCGCCCTGCACGAGGAGACCGACGGAACCCTGGCCGAGCGCACCTGACGCAACGTCGGCATATTGGGTCAATGGCATTTCCTCAAAACCACAATCAATGAACATCCTTGGGCATACCTTGTCCCTGTACACGGGATCTGAGCAGGCAACAGGCTGTGTTCAGTGGGGGGTTGTACACGACGAGGGCAACCGCTGACGAGGTGACCGACGGGCGCAGGACCATGCGCCCCGTTCGCCGCCGCCGTCCGCGCGCGCCCCGATCCGGAATATCGCTGGAGGGGGATCCAGCGGACCCGGACCGCTCGTGCCATCGGGGGGATCACACCGTGGGCACGGGCAGCGTCATGCGCAGTCCCCTCCACGGACGACGACCGCCGGGTCTGTCCTAGGAACGATTTTTCAGAGGGGGTAGGTGTGTTGGAGCAGTACGGCTACAGCTCGGACATACAGGGCGAGCAGGGCACGCGGGAGACCGAGGTGGGGACCCGGTGACCGCCAGACGATTAGAAGCACTGGCCCATGAGGACCCGTCGCTGCACGCCCTCGCCGAGCGGCTGCTCGCACTGGCCGAGGCGGGGCTGCCCGAGATGTACCTGCCGGGCGCGGAGACCTTCGTCTTCACGCGGGTGGGGACCGTCTCCCCCGACGGCGCGAGGCGCATGGAGCGGCGCGGTACCAGCACCCGGTACGCGGCCATCACCGCACTGGGGGCACGGTTCCTCCCCGAGGAGCGCCAGCGCGCCCTCTTCGACGGCCGCAGCGCCGCCGAGTTCACGGCCGTCCTGGTGGAACGGCTGCCCGCGGTGACGAACCTCGGCGACGCCGCGCTCATCGCCTGGGCCGCCGCCGAGACCGGACACCCCAAGCTCGCGGACGCCGTGGCCAGGGTGGCCGAACTCGACGTCCCGGGACGTCCGCAGTACACGGTGGAAGCCGCCTGGGTGCTGTCCGCCCTCACCGCGGCCCGTACCGCGGTGGACGTCGAGTACCGGCTGGCGGCCGCCCGCGACCGCCTGCTGGCGTCCCGGATCGGGGACGGCCCGCTGTTCCCGCACGCCACCGGACCCGGGCTGGTCCCCGGGTACCGCTCGCACGTGGCCTGCTTCGCCGACCAGACCTATCCGATCCAGGCACTGGCCCGGCTGCACGCGAGCTCCCCGGACCCGCGGGCCCTCGCGGCCGCCGACGCCTGCGCCGCCCGGATCTGCGCCCTTCAGGGGGACGGCGGACAGTGGTGGTGGCACTACGACGCCCGCACGGGCGGCGTGGTGGAGGGCTACCCGGTCTACAGCGTGCACCAGCACGCCATGGCACCGACGGCCCTCTTCGACCTGGCCGAGGCCGGCGGCACCGATTTCGGCGCGGAGATCCGCCGCGGTCTGCGCTGGATGACGGAGGTGCCCGAGATCAGCGGGCCCGGCGGCACCCCGCGCGAGCCCATGATCCGCGAGGAGTTCGGGGTCACCTGGCGCAAGGTCTACCGCGGCGATCCCGCCAAGGCCGTGCGCGCCGCCCGCGGACTCACCACCCGGGTCGCCCCGCGGGCCCGGCTGGCCCCGCTCGACCGGATCTTCCGCCCCCTGGCGGTGGACCGCGAGTGCAGGCCCTACGAGTTCGGCTGGCTGCTCCACGCCTGGCTCGGGGGGCTCGGGAGATGAACCACAGACAGTCGCTCTTCGGAGTGGCGCTCGACCCCCTGACCATGGACGAGACCGTCCGGCGCTGCCTGGACGCCGTGCAGCGCGGTGAGCAGATCGAGATCGGCATGGTCAACGCGGCCAAGCTGGTCAACATGCGCCGCGACCCCCGCCTCGCGGCGGCGGTCGCCGGCTGCGACCTCGTCCTGGCCGACGGCCAGGCCGTGGTCTGGGCCGGTCGCGTCCTCGGGGTCAGGCTGCCCGAACGGGTCGCGGGAATCGACCTGTTCATGCGGCTGCTGGCCGCGGCGGAGACCGCCGAGGTCCCCGTCTACCTGCTCGGCGCACGTCAGGACGTACTGGAGCTCATGCTCGGGCGGATCTCCGAGCGGTTCCCCGCCCTGCGCGTGGCGGGCAGCCGCAACGGCTACTTCGAGGACTCCGAACAGGGCGGGATCGCGGACGCGGTGGGCGCCAGCGGGGCCCGGATGCTGTTCCTCGGCATGACCTCGCCCAAGAAGGAGATCTTCACCGCCGGCTACGGCAAGCGCACCGGCGCCCACGTGGTGCACGGCGTGGGCGGCTCCTTCGACATCCTGGCCGGCATCACCAAGCGCGCCCCCCTGATCTGGCAGCGGATGGGGCTCGAATGGTTCTACCGGACCCTCCAGGAACCGCGCCGCCTGGGCAAGCGCTACCTCACCACCAATGCCGCCTTCCTCCTCATGACGGTCCGCGAACTCATCCGCCGCACACCGTCCACACCGCCTTCCGGTTCCGCGAACAGGAGTCACTGATGCGCGTCGTCGTCGTGGGACAGGGATACGTCGGCCTTCCGCTGGCCATCAGGGCCGCCGAGGTCGGACACCAGGTGGTCGGGTACGACGTGGACACCCGGCGGGTCAAGAGCCTCGCCGCCGGCGAGTCGTACGTGGAGGACGTCTCCTCCGCCCGGCTGGCCAAGGCCCTGGAACTGGGCACGTATCAGGCCAGTGACCAGGCCCGGGACTGCGGCGGCTTCGACGTCGCGGTCGTCACCGTCCCGACCCCCTTGCAGGACGGTGCCCCCGACCTGCGCTACATCGAGGAGTCCGCGCACACCCTGGCGCGCTTCCTGCGCCCGGGTGCCACCGTGGTACTGGAGTCCACCACCTATCCGGGCACCACCGAGGAGCTGTTCGGGCCGATCCTGGAGGACGGTTCGGGCCTCACGGCCGGCGTGGACTTCCACCTGGGCTACAGCCCGGAGCGCATCGACCCCGGCAACAAGGTGTGGGGCTTCCAGCAGACGCCGAAGGTGGTCTCCGGCGTCAACCCCCTGTCCCTCAAGGCCGTGGAGACCTTCTACGCGGGGCTCGTCGACACCACGGTGCCGGTGCGCTCCCCCAAGGAGGCCGAGCTGGCGAAGCTGCTGGAGAACACCTTCCGGCACGTGAACATCGCCCTCGTCAACGAGATAGCCATGTTCGCCCGCCACCTGGACATCGACGTGTGGCAGACCATCGAGGCCGCCTCCAGCAAGCCGTTCGGCTTCATGAAGTTCACTCCGGGTCCCGGCGTCGGCGGTCACTGCCTGCCCATCGACCCCTCGTACCTGTCGTGGCGGGTCCAGCGCGAGCTGGGCCAGAACTTCCGCTTCGTGGAACTGGCCAACGACATCAACAGCCACATGCCCGAGTACGTGACGCGCCGCGTGATGGACGCGCTCAACGCCAAGCGCCGCTCGGTCAACGGCTCCCGGATCCTGCTCCTGGGACTGGCGTACAAGAAGAACACCGGCGACGCCCGGGAGTCTCCGGCGGTACGCGTCTCCCAACTGCTCCTGGACATGGGCGCGAAGGTGCGCGCGGCCGACCCGCACGTGGTGGAGAGCATCAAGGTCGACGCCCGCCTCTCGCGGGTGGAGCCGACCCGCAAGGAGCTGGCCGCCGCCGACGTGGTCGTCCTTCTCACGGACCACGACTCCTTCGACTACCCGATGATCACCGAGCACGCCTCGCTGATCCTCGACTGCCGCAACCGGCTGTCGGGACCGACGGTGGAGGTGCTGTGACGGCATGACCAGAATCATCTGCGTGGCCGGGGCCCGGCCCAACTACATGAAGATCAAGCCGGTGATGGACGCCCTGGAGGGCCGCGGCGCGGAGGTCGTCCTCGTCCACACCGGCCAGCACTACGACGAGTCCATGAACGACGTCTTCTTCCGCGACCTCGGCATCCGCTCCCCCGACCGCTATCTCGGAGCCGGGTCCGGCAGCCACGCCCTGCAGACCGGCCGGGTGATGGAGGCCTTCGAGCCGCTGCTCGACGAGCTGGCGCCGGACGCGGTCGTGGTGGTCGGGGACATCAACTCCACCCTGGCCTGCGCCCTGGTCACCGCGAAGGCCGGGCCGCTGCTGGCCCACGTGGAGGCGGGTCTGCGCAGCCGGGACTGGAGCATGCCCGAGGAGGTCAACCGGGTCGCCACCGACCGGCTCAGCGACTACCTGCTGGCGCCCTCCCCCGACGCCGCCGCGAACCTGCGGGCGGAGGGGTACCGGGAGGACCAGATCCACGTCGTCGGCAACGTCATGATCGACACCCTGTTCGCCAACCTGGACCGGGCCCGGGATTCCGACGTCCTCGACCGCTACGGGCTCACCCGCGGCGGGTACGGCCTGGTCACCCTGCACCGGCCGGCCAACGTGGACGATCCGGACGCCCTGCGCGGCCTGCTGAAGGCGCTGGGCGAGATCGCGGGCCGCGTCCCGCTGGTGCTGCCCGTGCATCCGCGGGCCGCCGAGCGGCTGGCGGAGATCGGCGTCCCCGGCGGCATCCGGCTGGTGCCGCCCGCCGGGTACCTCGATTTCATCGCCCTGCAGGACTCCGCCCGGCTGGTGCTCACCGACTCCGGAGGCATCCAGGAGGAGACCACCGCCCTCGGCGTGCCCTGTGTGACCCTCCGGGAGAACACCGAGCGCCCGATCACCGTCGAGCAGGGCACCAACGTCCTGGCCGGCACCGACCCGGACCGCATCACGGCCACGGTGCACCGGGTGCTCGACGATCCGCCCGCGCCCCGCTGCCCCGAGCTGTGGGACGGCCGCGCGAGCGAGCGCATCGCGCAGGTGCTCCTGGAGGGCGGGAGCGCGGCGACCCGGCCGCGGCCCACCGACCTCGTCGCGCCGGCCGGAGCGGGCACCTCGCCCGTCGTCTAGCCCCGTGGCCGGAAGGGACCGCCGGGCCGCGGCGGTCCCTTCCGGCCACAGCACCGTTTCCACCCCTGTTCCACCTGGATCGAAAGAAGGCTGATGGACCTCGCGGAGATCTGGCGGGTCATGCGCAGGCGCTGGTACGTGCTGCTGCCCGGGCTGCTGCTCACGGCCGCGCTCATCACCGGCGTGTACCTGCTGGTGCCGGTGGAGTACCGGTCGCAGAGCACCGTGACCCTCCTGAACTCGAAGAAGGCCACGGTCGCCTTCGACGGCAACCCCTTCCTGAGCACGCAGGCCTCGCTCACCGGCATGGCCGACGGGCTCGCCCGCAACCTGAACTCCGATGACTCCAAGGCCGACCTCAAGGCCCAGGGACTCACCGGCGTGTACGAGGCGAAGATCGCCGACAACGCCCAGGGCCCCTTCATGTGGCTGAGCGTCACCGGCACCGACCCCGCCGCCGTGCTGAACTCGGACAAGCTCTTCACCGCGTACGCCGAGAAGCGGCTCCTGGAGTTCCAGGCCCAGCAGTCGGTGACCCCCGAGGCGATGATCCGGATGGCGACGATCGTGCCTCCGCAGAAGCCCGAGGCGCAGACGAAGACCCGGCTCCAGTACCTGGTGATGGCGGCGGCGCTGGGCTTCGTCCTCAGCCTGGTGGCCACCTTCTTCGTCGAGGCCCGGCGCCGCAAGGCCGACAAGCCCGGCCGGCGCAAGCCCCTGGAAACCGACCCGGGTCCGCCCGAGGACCCCGATGCCGACGCAGGTCCCGGCGAGCACACCCGCGCCGCCGATCCGACGGCCACGATGGCGCTCAAGGTGCTGCCCCCGTCGGCCTTCCGCTCCAAGGCCCCGCAGTGACCGCGCCCACCACGGACGCGGGCACCCAGGACCCGCCCGGCGGCCCGTCCGAGGCGCCGTCCGAGGCGTCGTCCGAGGGGCCTTCCCTGGGGCGCAAGGTGGGATCCGCCGCCCGGTGGAGCCTGGTCAACACCATGGTGATGCGCCTGGGCAATTTCGTCACCGGCATCATCCTCGCCCGCTTCTTCCTCGGCCCCGAGGCCTGGGGCGTGTACGGGATCGCCCAGACGGTCCTGCTGGTCCTGCTCTCCGCGAACGAGCTCGGGGTCTCCCTGGCCATCGTGCGCTGGGAGGGCGACCCCCGCCGCTTCGCCCCGACGGTCCTCACCCTGAGCGCCGCCTCCAGCCTGCTGCTGTACGCGGGCCTGTTCGCGGCGGCCCCCCTCGTGGCCCGGGTGCTCGGCTCCCCCGAGGCCTCGGGGGTACTGCGCGTGATGTGCGTGTGCGTGGTCCTCGACGGGCTCTCGCAGGTGCCCGCCGGCTTCCTCACCCGGGAGTTCCAGCAGGGCCGCCGGATGGCCATCGACGCCGTCAACTTCGTCCTCAGTACCGCGGTGACCCTGCTGCTCGCCGTCCAGGGCTGGGGTGCGATGAGCTTCGCCTGGGGCTCCGTCGCGGGCAACGTGGCCGCGCTCGCCGGCTGCTGCCTGGCCGCGCCCGGCACCCTGCGGTTCGGCTGGGACCGCGAGCAGGCCCGCGCCCTGCTGCGCTTCGGGCTCCCGCTCGCCGGGGCCAGCATGCTCGCGCTCGGGGTGGTCAACGTGGACACGATGGTGGTGGGTTCCTCCCTCGACCAGCTGGCCCTCGGCTTCTACGTGCTCGCCTTCAACATCTCCGGCTGGCCCGTGCGGATCATCTCCGAGGCGGCCCGCCGGGTGTCCTTCGCCGGGTTCTCCCGGCTGGCGGACACGGAAACCGGCGGCGGGCCGGGCGCACTGGCCGCCGGCTTCGGCCGCGCCCTCGGCGTGGTGATGACGGCCACGGTCCCCCTGTGCGTGCTGCTGGCCGCCCTGGCCGGGCCCATCGTCGAACTCGTCTACGGGGAACGCTGGCTGCCCGCCGCCGCCGCGCTCCCGTGGCTCATGGGGCTCGGACTGGTCCGGATCGGCTGCGAACTGGCCTACGACTGCCTGGTGGCCATCGGACACCGCCGCTCCCTCATCGGGGTCCAGGGGCTGTGGCTCGCCGTCCTGATCCCCGTACTGGTGCTCGGCGCGGGCGCGAACGGGATCGAGGGGGTGGCCCAGGGCCACGTCCTGGTCGCCGGCGCGGTCGTCGTACCGGTGTTCCTCATCGCCCTGCACCGGGGCGGCGTCGGGCTGGGCACCGTGGCGCGCGCCTGCGCCTGGCCCCTCCTCGGCGGGGCCCTGATGACGGGCGTGGCCCTCGGCCTGGAACGGCTCCTCGGCGACGGCGTCCTGGCGCTCCTGGGCACCGCGGCCGCCGCCACCCTGTGCTATGCCGTGTGTGTCCTGCCCAGCCTGGGCTTCCTCCGCGGTTCCGCACCGGTCGCCGCGGCCACGACGACGAAGGACTGACACCATGGCACGCCTCCGCAGACGACTGTGGGCCTGGATGCTGGCCGGGTTCTTACTGATCGCCGCCCTGACCCTCTACCAGGCCGAGCGGACGGGGCGCAGCGAGCCGGCGGCCGATTCCTGCCCGGAGAGCGCCCTCGAATGCCCCGGCCAGGAAAAACCCCTCCCCCTGCCCGTGCCCACCGACCCCTCCGTCCCGCCCTCCCCCTCGGACAGCCCGAGCCCCTCCGCGACCACGGCCTCCCCGTCGCCGACGCCCCCGCCGGGCAGCAGCGCACCGCCCGCACCCGCGCCGGGCCCCGTCTGCTCGGCCACCTCGCCCGGCGCCTGCGGCTTCCCGGACGCCCGGTCCACCGGCCCGCGGATCGCGCTGGAGCGGCACGACACCGGCAACATGTCGGTCAAGACCGACGGCATGGTGATCAAGGGCTGGGACATCCGCGGCTCGCTGGACGTGTACGCCGACAACGTCACGATCATCGACAGCCGGATCACCTCGACCAACTGGTGGGGCGTCAACCTCCGTCCGGGCTTCAAGGGCCTGCGCGTCCTGCACACCACGATCACCGCGCTGCCGGGCAAGGGGCCCGACAACGGCGGCGTCAACTACGCGGTGTCGAACATGGGTGAGAGTTCCGTCGAGGTCGGCTGGTGCGACGTCTCCGTGTTCGGCAACGCCCTGTCCATGGGGCAGGGCGATCTGCACGACAACTACGTGCACGACATCGTCGCCTTCCGGAACCTGGGCGGCGAGTGGCAGCACACCGACGCGGTGATCAGCGGCGGCGGCAACAAGGGCCGGCTGACGATCCGCCACAACACGCTCCTGAACTCCGTCCCCATCGACAAGGGCGCCAGCGCGGCGCTCGGGCTCTTCGCCGACACCGGCGTGGTCTCGAACGTGATCGTCGACAACAACTGGCTGGCCGGAGGGGCGTACGCGCTCTACGGCGGCGGCCCGGGGGCCACCGGCATCCAGGTCACCCGCAACGTGTTCTCCACCCAGTACCACCCCAAGAGCGGTCTTTACGGGGCGGTCGCCGCGTGGAACGCGGGCGGCGCGGGCAACGTGTGGCGCGACAACCGCATGTCGGACGGGCGTCCCGTCGTACCCGAACCCTCCCCCTGACCACCGAGAGGACATGACATGCGCCGCATCGCCCGGGCCCCCTGGGAGCTGCTCAAGCGGGCCTTCGGCTGGCTGGTGCTCTTCGAGGCCCGGAACAAGCTCCTGCTGGCCCCCTCCGCCCTGCGGCTGCGCCGGTTCGAGAACGCGGAGACCGGCCGGCTGGGCTCGCTCCTGGAGCGGCCGCCGTCCGCCCTGGTGGCCACCGTGATCGCCACCCACCGCCGTCCCGAGGCCCTGCGCGCGGCGGTGCGCTCGGCCCTGGCGCAGACCGTGACCGACCAGGTGGTCATCGTGGTGGACGACGGCGCGGGCCTGCCCGAACTCCCCGCGGATCCACGGCTCTTCGCGGTGTCCCTGGGCCGGAACACGGCCACGGCCGGAGTGGTGCGCAATGTGGGGATACGGCTGAGCCGCTCGCGGTACGTGGCCTTCCTGGACGACGACAACCTGTGGGAGCCGGACCACCTGGAGCAGGCCCTGACGGCCCTGGAGTCGCCGGGCGGCCCGGACGCGGTGTACACGGCGCTGCGCCGGATGCTCCCCGACGGCACCCAGCGGGACGTGCTGTCGGTGCCCTTCGACCGGCGCCGTTCCGCGCACGAGGCCTTCCTCGACACCAACGCCTTCGTGGCGCGCCGCACCCCGGCCCTGTACTTCAGCCGGCTGCGGCGCACCCCCGAGGTGCTGCCCCGCGAGGACTGGGAGCTCGTGCGCCGCTACAGCCGGCGCCACGAGGTCCGCCACCTGCCCCGTCCCACCGTCCGGTACCTGGTCAACCCGGAGAGCTTCTACACCGCCTGGGACGGCCCGGCGGCCCCGGGACCGGCTCCCACCGGGCCGGCCCCCGCCGCCTAGGCCCGCCCGCTCAGGGACCCGGGGTGGCGCGCAGGGCGGTCCGGCTGGCCAGGGCGCGCGCCGCGGCCCGGTTCGCCGGGCGGCCCAGCGCCGCCCGGGAGGTTTCCCGTAGCAGCACGGCCGCCCGGAAGGCCGCGGTGGCGGGCGCCGAGTGGCGGCGGCCGTAGAGGCGCACGCGGTTGAGGGTCAGCAGGGTCCACAGGCGCGGGGAGACCTGCGAGTCCCCGCCGAGGTGGACGGCCGAGGCGGCGGGTTCGAGCCGGGTGGCGAAGCCGTGGTCGCCGGCCCGCAGGCAGTACTCGGTCTCCTCCGAGTACAGGAAGAACGATTCGTCCCAGGCTCCGCAGACCTCCAGGCACTCCCGGGAGAGCGCCATCAGCGCGCCCGTAGCCCAGTCGGCGACCGTCCTGCGCCCGTACGCCGCCCGGTCGGTGACCAGCTCGCTCCAGCGCGGGAAGCGCCCCGCGCGGCGGTTGCCGATCACGGCCTCGCCGAGGGCCCGGGTCACCCGGGATTCCCGGCGCAGCGAGTAGTGGAGCGTCCCGTCCTCCTCGTACAGCAGCGGGACGCTGATCCCCACCCGGCCGCCGCCCTCGGCTCCGTCGACGGGGTCGCCGAGCGCGTCGACGAGGAGTTCCGCGCAGCCCCGCCGCATCCGGATGTCCGGATTGCACACCAGGGCGGCGCGGAAGCCGCCCTCCCATCCGGCGGCGGCCGCCAGGGCGGCGTTCACCCCGGCCGCGTAGCCGGCGTTGCGGCCGGTCTCCACGACCGTGGCCTCGGGAGCCAGGGACCGGACGAGGTCCACGGTGCCGTCGGCGGAGTCGTTGTCGGCGACGACCAGCCGCCAGTCCACGCCGGCCATGCCCTCGGGCAGGGAGGCGAGGAACTCCGGTATCACCCGGGCGCTGTTCCAGGTGACGACGAGGACGGCCACGGGGCCGGCCACGGGGCCGGTTACGGGGCCGGTTACCGGGCCGTCTTCTGCATCCGGCCGGTCCGACCGGTCCGGGCGGCGGTCGGCTGGAGGACGGGAAGGGGTGCGTTCGGAAGGCACGGGGACTCCACGTTTCGGGGCTCGGGCGGCGCGGCGCGCCGGATGAAGCCGAGGTAGCTGCCTCCGGCGGCGATCGTCAGGAAGAACATCCCGGCGAACATCGGGAAGCTGAGGGCGTCGAAGGTGGCCGCGCTGACCAGGGCGACGAGGGCCGAGGCGAAGAAGGCCTGGCCGAGCTCCCGGTCGGACTCGTCGGCGGCGAGGCGGCGGATGGCGCCGCCCTGGTGGATTCCGGTGAAGAACAGCGCCAGGAGCGCGACCAGGCCCAGCAGACCCATCTCCGCCAGGGTCAGCATGTACTGGTTGTCGGTGAAGAAGTAGAGGTCCGGAGTGAAGGTGCCCAGGCCCCGGCCGAAGAACGGATGCTCCTCCAGGTAGGGCACGATCGCGCTGTACTTCACGGTGCGGGCCTGGGTGCTGCTGTCGGAGTTCGACACGAAGGACGCGAAGAGCGTGGTGATCGTGCCGATCAGTCCGGGGACCATGACCTTGAAGACGGCCACCGAGCCGAGCAGCAGTCCGAAGGTGGTCCACCGGCGCTGCGGCTTCCACCGGGGCACCATGACCAGCACCACGATGAGGGCGCCGATGATGGAGGTCCGTGACACCGTCAGCGGCAGGGCGCCGCCCATCAGCGCCACCGGGGCCCAGCGGCGCCAGCGCTTGAGCTGGGCCCGGGCCGGGTCGAAGGCCTGCTGGATCGCGAAGGGCAGCAGCAGGGCGAGCATGCCGCCGAACTCCAGCGGCTGCGCGGTGGTCGAGCGCGGCCGGGTGAACGCCCCGCGGTCCAGGGTGGTGATCTGCGCGACGCTCGACTGGAGCCCCGGGATGCTGATCTTCTCGGCGATGTTCGTCGCGGTGAAGAAGTCGTAGTAGCCGATGGCGGCGACCACCGCCCCCATCACCACGGCCCGGCGCAGCAGCACGTCCAGGCGCGCCCGGTCCTGGATCCCGGCGGAGATCAGCACCACCAGCGATACCCAGACCAGCAGCCCGATCAGTCCCCGGTCGGCGCCCAGTACCTCCTTGTGCGAACTGCCCCGGGAGGCGTTCGCGAGGTACGAGGCCAGGACCGAGACGGCCAGCAGCCACATCACGACCCGTGGCAGCCGGGTGCCGGGTGCCGGTCTGATCCGGCCGGTCAGCCAGGTAGCCAGGTACCAGAACAGGGCCAGCAGTGCGAAGACGTTGGCCGGGGTGCCCACGCCGCCCAGGCCGGGCAGGGTCAGGTTCGAGGGGATGAAGAAGGCCAGCCCCAGATAGCCGGTCAGCAGCGCGGTGGCGTCCAGCTCTCGGTGGCGCGTCCGCCTGCGCTTCGGGACGGCCGTACCGGCGGCCGCCTCGGCTGCCTCGCGCCGGCGCCGGCGGCCCGCGAGGAGGCTCTCCAGGACGAAGGAGGCGGTGAATCCGGCGACCAGGCCGGCGATGAGCACGGCCAGGACCTGCTGGTAGCGGGTCTTCAGCTGGGGTTTCGGGGTCTGCGGCAGCACCACGGGCGCGGTCTGCACGAAGTAGGCGGGCTGTACCTTGGCCGCCGCCTGGAGCGCGTTGAGCTGTTCCCCGGCGAAGTCGGTGAGCTGACTGGTTTCCTTGAGTACCTTGTCCCGGTTGGTGCCCGTGACGGTCAGCGTGAGCATCGGGCCGGAGGCGTTCGCGGCGAAGCCGACCGTGTAGGGATCGGTGACCCCGAGACCGTGCAGGTCCCGGGCAGCGTCGGCGCCCGACAGGGTCCTGATGAGCACGTCGGCGGTCACGACGAGCGAACCGCCCGCGTTCGCGATGGGGTTGCCGAAGGTGGGGGCCAGCTGGGCCACGGCCGTGGAGTCGAGCAGGGCCACCGAGCTCTGGGACTGGTAGGAGACCGGAACCGACTGGAACAGCTGCGCTCCCGCGAGGACTCCGCACAGCGTCAGGGGCGCCATGACGTACCAGCGGCGCCGCAGTACGGCCGCTATCTCACCGATGTTCACGAACGCCTCCTCGCAACTGCCCGGGAACCGTTGGCGTGTTGCCCGGCGTCCTGGGAAGATCGAACACGACGGAAGGAATCCTGTGTCGCCTGGTGAGCTGTTCCGCACGTTGCGCCGCCGCTGGTACGTACTGGTCCTGGCGGCCGTGCTCGCGGCTGCCGGGGCGTTGCAGGTGATCCGGCCCACCACGACGTACGTGAGCACCGCGATCGTCGTCCTGAAGCCGCCGGTGACCGGCAACCAGCCGAACCAGCTCGCCAATCTGCAGCCGCCGCTGGCCGCCGTGTCCCTTGCCGCGGTACAGCAGTTGGACTCCTCCGACGGGGAGGCCGAGCTGCGCGCCGCCGGGGTGCGGGGCACCTACCGGCTGATCCCGCGCAACAGCGGTACGAGCGTCACCCCGCGCTATCTGATCCCCTCCCTCCAGATCCAGGCGGAGCACACGGACCCGGCCACGGCCGACCGTTCGGTGCTCAAGATCGTCGAGGTCTACGGGAAGCACGTTTCCGACATGCAGGCCGAGCAGCGGATCCCGGCGGCCGGCCGGATGAGCGTCACGCTGCTCGTCCCGCCGTCCGCGGTGGCGCAGCTCGGCACCAAGAGCCGCGGACTGGCCGGGACGGCCATCCTGGCCCTGGTCTGCGGGATGGCCTGTGCCCTGTGGACCGATCAGTTCCTGGCGGGCCGCGCCCGGCGCCGGCGCGAACGCGCCGACGCCGGGAACGACGGGCAGGAGCGGGGCC
>NZ_JBHXKA010000080.1:0-37111 GCF_042722885.1 Streptomyces sp. NPDC058401 | reverse complement strand
CCGAGGGATACGCGCACCTGCCCGGCGGATCGCAGGGCGTCTTCCTCGAAGAGGTCCGGGAGGCCGAGGAAGAACATCATGTCGAGCTGACGCGCGAGGCATTCCAGGACTTCCAGAAGGGGGTCATGCCAGCCGGACCAGGTGCGTCGGCGTTAATAGCCGCGTTTACCCACATCGACGCCGAGCTCAGAGACCACGAGGCGGGCGAAGCGAAAGTGCTGGACAGCGACCGCCGCCTGGAGACCCTGCTACAGCGAGAGGCCAAGAACCTGCACGTCGGGGTGGCGAACTATTGCTGGAACCGCGATCCGGACAAGATGCTGTGCTGGAAACTCGCCGGCACCACGCCCAAGGCCGACAGCAAACCGATGGTCGGGATGTGCGACTCGGCCCGGTGCTCGCAGGCCACACACCACCCGTGCCACCGCGATGTATGGCAGAGCAGTCACGACAGCCAGAAGATCTTCCTCGGAGCCATCGGCCGCAACAATGTAGCGAAGGCGGCACTCCAGGCTGACGTGGACCGTAGTCGGCGGGTACTGGACGAGATCGACGCCGCTACGGGAACCGTCTCGGTAAAGGATGGGCAGTGACATGGCACGGCTGACAGACGACGTGAAGGCCCAAAACGAGGAGGCAGTCCGAGCGGCGATGGACCGTCTCCTACGCGGCGACCTCCCGAACGGCGGGAAGCCGGACCTGAAGACACTGGCGGCCGAAGCTGGCGTCCCGCGCACCGGCTTCTACGCAAAGAAGAACCGCGACGGTTCGGAGCGACCCGGTCCGTACCAGCACCTCGGTGAAGAGTTCGAGCGCCGGCTGCGGACGCTGCAAGAGGCCGGGCAGATCACCGATCCGCGGGCAGCTCAGATCGAACGGCTCAAAGCCCAGGTCGTCGAGCTCAAGAAACGGGTCACTCGGCGAGACGAGGCTTTGGCCGAGCTGACCGAATTCAAGACGCTGGCGATCTCCCGGCTTGCCGCCCAGTACACCGAGATCGAAGGGCTCCGGCGCCAGGCCACAGCCGTCGATAACATCCGCTCGCTGCCAGGCACCCGAAACGGCGCTGCCCCCGTAGCACGGGATTACTCGACTGGCGGCCTCTAACTGAGGTCAGCCGAGGGAGCTGCTCGGCTTTGACCGACCGCCCCGTCGGCAGCTGCCCTCCATGCAGTCAGCCGTCAGGTGCCTCCGGTCATAGGGCGCCCGCAGCGCGGCCCCTGCCCCTCTGGTCGTTCTCGGTCAAGGGGGTTTCGGGGGCAACTCGGCCGTGCCAAGATCGGAGCCACGTACGGTGAACGGTGGCCTACAGGGGGCAATATGGCTGAGCGGGAACCCGACTTCGAGGCCTCTGCTTCCGCACTCGGGTACGTTTACCAGCTGCGTAAGGCCCTACACCTGTGTGTTAGCCGCCTCGGAAGCCTGGACTGGTCGTTGGCCATCGAGGCCGGAGATGACATAGAGGAAGTCACGGACGAAGGTAGGACCTACTACCAGCTGAAGCACCGCGCTCCTGGTATCCGCTTGACGAACGCAAGTGTCGACTTGTGGAAGACGCTGCGGATCTGGGCCCACGGCATCGCCCATGGGCAGCTGGACCTGGACGAGACGGATCTGGTCCTTCTCACTACTGCAGAGTTGCCCAAGGATTCCGTGGGGAGCTGGCTACAGGACCACGACAGCCGTTGCAGGGATGAGGTGCGTGCTCTCGCAGCGCTGGAGGCAACGCGCGCGACCTCGAAGAGCGACGCGTTGGTGAAGCCCTTTAAGGCCTTCGACCTACTGACCGACAGACAGCGGGCCCTCATGGTTTCCAAGATCCGGGTGATCGGTAACGCTCCGGATGTCGACGCGGTGGAAAAACAGTTGCGGCAGTCAGCAGTCACAGCCGTGGGCCGTGACCACGCCACCTCATTTCTTGTTCGGTTGGAGGGGTGGTTCTTTCGGAGGGCGATCCGACAACTGCGAGCAGGCGGCCAGGACGCGATTAGCGGCCTTGATTTCGACGAGGTCTTCTCTGACCTCCGAAACCAGTTCGGGCGAGCGAATCTACCTATCGACGAGGACATCGCTGGGCTGGAGCCCGACCTTGCGAAGTACGCTGGCCAGCCGTTCATCCAGCAGCTAGAGCTGATCGAGGTCGGCTCATCGCGGGTCAGCCGTGCAGTCCGCGACTACATGCGGGCGGTCACGCAACGTTCGCGATGGTTGGGTGAGAACCTTCTGCTTCCTGGTGAGCTGAGCCGCTACGAGCGCCGACTGGTTGAAGAGTGGGAAGAACTGTTCGACGACATGGTGGACGGGCTAGGCGCCCAGGCGGCCGAGGTAGAGAAGGTTGCGGCGGCCAGAAGAATCTACAAATGGGCGATGACTGAGGCCCCGCGGCGGATCCGGCCAGAGTGTGATGAACCGTTCGTGTCCAAAGGCTCGTTCCACATGCTCGCTGATGACTACAGGGTGGGCTGGCACGTGGACTTCGTCGCTCGGCTCATGGCCGTGCTGGAGCCTGCGGAGACGACTTCGGCATGATGGAATTCAGCGATCTCAGCCGGGATGAGCGAGCCCTCTACAACCCTTTCTTCACCGGCCTAGTCGTCGGCCGGGCGGTGCAAGGCCATCAGACGGAGTTTGGCGCGCCCTGTCCCGTGGTGGTCGGCGTCCTAGCCGCCGTGATGGCCTTGCAACCGGCGATACGTACCAGGCTTCCGCGGACGACCTCCAGCGGCCTACACCGCTGGCTGCAGGAGAACAGCCCCGTGAAGGCCTCAATGGCACAGAACGCTTCCGCGGTCGCCGACGTCGTTCGGCCTGGCTTGCTGACGGCATTGCAGACAAATCTAGTGAGTTGCGACAGGGAGGGCCACCTGTACGTGCCAAAGGGCCGGCTGAAGAAGGTGATCACTGGAGGCAGCGAGGAGATCGTCGCAATCCAAAAGTCAGCCCATCTGCTGGGACGGTGGCTGCCCAGCAGCGGAAGCATGAGCACCGTCATGACCCTGCTAGGAGTCCGGCCTTGACGTTCCAGATCAGCGCCATCTCGATCTACAACAAGGATGGCGAGATCCGCACCGTTCCCTTCCAGACGGGCAAACTGAACATCATCACGGGCGATTACCGGCGCGGGAAAAGCGCGATCTTGGACATCGTCGACTACTGCCTGGCCAGCGACGACTACGTCATCCGTGGTGCCGCTCTACGCAACTTCGTGCACGTGTTCGCCCTCACGGTAGAGAAGGACGACCAGCAACTGTTCATCGCCCGTCCAGCGCCTACGGGCAAGGCTGCAACGGCCACCACGCTATGCATCATGTCCCAGGCTCATGGCGCACCACCTCCTGCGCGTACCGAGCTGAGCTTCTCCACCCCCCTGGACGTCGCCAAGAGGGTGTTGTCTCGATTCGCCGGCATCGACCAGACCGTGCAACTCCCGGTGGCGCGCAGCGCTCGGCAGATTGCACCGTCCGTTCGGCACGCCCTGTTCTTCTGCCTGCAAGAGCAGAACGAAGTCGCCAACCCCGATCTGCTCTTCCACGGCCAGACGGAGGAGTACCACCGGCCGGCGCTGCGTGCCATGCTTCCCTACTTCCTCGGTGCCGTAGATCCAGAACGTGCGCAGCGCGAGCATCAGCTGAAGCTGCTTAAGCGGCAACTGACTGAAGCGCAAACAACTCTGGTTACCACCCGCGACTTCCGGCCCGCCTCTGGGACGGCCGCAGCGTTGCACTCCGAAGCAGTCGAGGCCAGCCTGATCAACCCAGTCACAGCGGGTGGCCTACTGGCAGAGGGCGAGATCATTGACCGGCTACGCCAAGCTGTCGCTGCAGCCGAGCCGGAAGCAAGAGGCCCTTCAAGCGACGATCCGCTGTCTGGGCTCGCTGACGACCGCCGCGGGCTTCGCCAGGCCTACGCCAATACCCGCATGCGGATCTCCAATCTCAAGAACATCGCACGGGAGAAGGACGATTTTCTGGGCCAGGTTAGAGAGCAGCACGCCCGCCTCGCCACCCTGGGACTACTTCCCCGGCCAAGCGCAGAGGAACAGGAGCCCGCCCGGCAGTGCCCGGTGTGCGGCGCTGTAGCGCCTGAGCCCGATCAGACGGCACGCATCATCCGGCAAGACCTCGTGCGGCTGGATGCCGAGATGGCCACAATCGGCGACGCCACCCCAGACATAAACGCACTCATCTCCGAAGAGGAAAATGCCCTGGCAGACCTGCGGGGGGCCTTGGCCCGGAACCAAGAGCAGATAGACGTCCTCAGCGCCGGCCAGAGGGTAGCCAGTCAAGACGATCCCCGACACCGAGCGGCCGTGGTTCAAGGCCGTATCAGCCTCTTCCTGGAGACAATGGCCCGCCAGGCCGAAGCGCCTCCCGTAGATGACCGGCGGGAAGACCTCGCTGCACAGATCGCCGAGTTCGAGGAACTGCTCGGCAGTACCGTCCAAGATGACCGGCTGAGTAGTTTCCTCTCCTTGGTCAACCTCAAGATCCAGGCCAAGGCGGTCGCGCTCGACCTGGAACACAAGGAAGACCCCATCCGGCTCGACCCCCGCGCACTTACTGTCGTAGCCGACACCCGCCGAGGGCCGGTCCGGATGTCCCAGATGGGCAGCGGGCAAAACTACCTCGGCTATCACGTCGCCACCATGCTGAGCCTGCATGAGTGGTTCACCGAGCAGGACAGCCCTGTCCCCCGGTTCCTCATTCTCGACCAGCCCTCACAGGCGGGTTTCCCAGACGAGACACGCGACGGCGGGTTCGGTTCCGCACGAGCCACATTGCTCAACCTCTATAGGACAATCCAGCAGAGCCTGAACACACTACAGGGCTCCTTCCAAGTCATCGTGATGGAACACGCCGACCTGGACGAGGAGCCCTTCCGTAGTGCCGTCCAGGATCGCTGGCGGCGCAGTAACGGAGGCGCCCTCATCCCCCAACACTGGATCACCGACGACAACACTGACTGACCTGGTCGACCACGACTGCAAGCGTCCGGGCGAGCCCCATTGTCGATATGGAAGATATGAAGGTCGCAGACCGGGCCGTCGACCTGGTTGGCTACGGGCCAGCACGGTCATGTCGTGATCGTCGGCAAGGGGAAGCTCGGTCTCCTGAACGTGCTCGCCCGTCACCCAGTGCAGGACGCAATATCCATGCCCGTCGGTCTACGTCACGAGATTGCCGCTGTCGGCGGCAGCGGCTGGCAGTCAGGAGGTGCATGTGGCCTTCGGCCCCTACGACGCGGCCCACCGCTCCGGGCAGTCCGGGACCGAGCCGGCTTCCTCAAGGAGGGACCGCCAGCCGATCCGGGCCCGTCGTTCGTCTGCCCCGGGCGGCAGCAGGCCGTTCATCGCCGCCACCATGCCGCCCAGCCGGTAGGCCCGGTACTGGCCGAGGTCGTGCGGCGCGATGTAACTGGTGATGAGGGCTCCGACGTCGTTGACATCATCCGCATCCGGCAGCGGCCCCCATGCCTCCACGCCGGGCATCCTCCGGGCGTCCCGTACGGTCTGCTTGCTGTCGAGATTGATCGCCTCGCTGCACAAGCCGAGAGGGATCTCCTCCAGCCCCACGTACCAGGTGCGGTGTGTTCCTCCGGCCTTGTCGATGGCGCCCGCGTTGTCCACCAAGGTGCTCCACACAGGCCAGTAGTGGATGCCGGGGGCCGGGCCGACCTCGATCCGGTAGGCCATGTCGGGCGCGTGCAGGCCGGTGTCGGTCGGGTTGTCGGAGTCGGTCAGCCAGATCAGTGGCCGGTCACCGTCGAGGTGCATGGAGTGCTTGCCCAGTGCGATCTTCGCATCTCGGGATATCGCCTCCCATCCGTCAGCGGTGGTGAAGTGGAACAGGGTGCTTGGTGTCATCATCGAGCCAGGGTGACAGGACAAGGTGACCGGACACACCTGTACCGGCCGGAAGGCGTTCGATCACGGTAGGCTCCTGTCGCGTCAAGGAGACACGAGTAACGCCCTCAGGGCGGCACTGACGACGTGACCGTCGCCGGGTCTATGCGACACGACCTGCGTGGGACACGGTCAGTGCCGGGATAAGCTTCGCCCGCAAGACGCACGGCTACCTCGACCTCGACACGGGCATCGGCTTCGACTCCCAGATCGTCGTCAAGACCAACGCCCCCGAGCTGGTGCGCCGCGAGCTCGCCTCGCCCCGCTGGAGCGGCGCGCACATCGCGATGGGCACCAACGTGGACTGCTACCAGCGCGCCGAGGGCCGGTACCGCCTGATGCCCGGGATCATCGAGGCGCTGCGCGAGCGGGCCAACCCCTTCTCGATCCTGACCAAGGGCACGCTCATCCTCCGCGACCTCCCGCTCATCCAGGAGGCAGCGGCCGTCGCCGACGTCGGGATCTCCGTCTCCGTCGGCTTCACCGACACCGCCCTGTGGCGCACGGTCGAACCCGGCACCCCCTCCCCCGCCGCCCGGCTGCAGGCCGTCCGCACCCTCACCGACGCCGGCATCGAGTGCGGGGTGCTGATGGCCCCGGTGATCCCCTTCCTCGGCGACTCCCCCGAGCAGCTGCGGGCCACCGTCCGGGCCGTCGCCGAGTCGGGCGCCACCTCCGTGACACCCCTGGTACTCCATCTGCGCCCCGGCGCACGCGAGTGGTTCACGGCCTGGCTGGGCGAGCACCACCCCCACCTGGCCGCCAGGTACGAGCGGATGTACGCGGGCGGCTCGTACGCCCCCACCTGGTACCAGCGGATGATCACCCGCCAAGTCCACGAGCTCGCCGCCGAGTTCGGCATCGGACCGGGAGGCCCCGGCGGCCCGGCACCGGCCCGGCGGGTCGTCGTGCCGGAGCGGCCGGACGGGCCCGCGGCCGCACCCGGGCCGACCCAGCTCAGCCTGCTCTGAGCACCCGTACGACCGTACGACCGACTGAAGGGTCATCACATCGGGCCAATCGGGGCCCCAATCCCCCCTTCCGAGCACAGGTTCCGGGACGATTCCGCCCAGAACCCTCGGCTGGGAGGCCCCATGCTGCATCCGAAGAAGCTGAACGAGCCCGGTCCCGTCAAGCGGCGCGCCGCCGTCCTGCTGGCCGTGTCCACCCTCGCCGCCGCCCTGGCGAGCCCGGTCACGGCCGCGGCCCCTGCTTCGGCAGCCCCGGCCCCGGCCGCCGGGACCCTGAAGTGGTCCACCTGCGCGACCTCCCGCTACCCGACGCTCCAGTGCGCCTCCCTCAAGGTCCCCCTCGACCACGACAACCCGGCCGGCCGGCAGATCTCCCTCGCCCTGACCCGGGTCCCCCACACCGCCGCCCGCTCGCAGGGCCCGCTGCTGGTCAACCCCGGCGGGCCCGGCGGCAGCGGACGCACCCTGGCCGGGTTCATCGCCTCCGCCCTGCCCAAGGACGTCGCGGCCCAGTACGACGTGATCGGCTTCGACCCGCGCGGCGTCGGCAAGAGCGAGCCCGCCCTGGACTGCGGCGCGGGCCACTTCACCCCCGTACGGCCCGACTCCGTACCGCTGGACGAGGAGACCGAGCGGGCCAACCTGGAGCGGGTGAAGTCCTTCGCCGAGTCCTGCCAGACCAAGCACGCCGACGTCCTCCCGTACATCGGCACCGTGTCGGCGGCCCGCGACCTCGAAGTGCTGCGCACCGCCCTGCGCGCGGACAAGCTGAGCTACTTCGGCTACTCCTACGGCACCTACCTGGGCGCGGTGTACGCCAAGCTCCACCCCGACCGCGTGCACCGCCTGGTCCTGGACTCGGTCGTCGACCCGGCCGGGGTCTGGTACGAGGACAACCTCGCCCAGGACCAGGCCTTCGACTCCCGCCACAAGGCCTTCCTGGCCTGGGTGGCCCGGTACGACTCCACCTACCACCTCGGCACCGACCCGGCCGAGGTCGAGGCCCGCTGGTACGAGATGCGGACCGCGCTGCGCACGGCCCCGGCGGGCGCCAAGGTCGGCCCGGCGGAGCTGGAGGACACCTTCATGCCGGGCGGCTACTTCAACGGCTACTGGCCCCACCTCGCGACGGCCTTCGCCGCGTACTCCGTGGAGGGCGACCCGAAGCCGCTGGTCGCCGCTTACGAGAAGTTCGGCGCGGTGGAGCCCTCGGCGGGCAACAGCTACAGCGTGTACACGGCCGTGCAGTGCCGGGACTCGGCCTGGCCGCGGAACTGGAACCAGTGGCGGGCCGACATGTGGCGCACGCACGCCAAGGCGCCCTTCATGACCTGGAACAACGCCTGGTACAACGCCCCCTGCGCGTTCTGGCCGGGCGAGCCGCTCGAGGCACCGGACGTCACCAACTCGGCGCTCCCGCAGGCGCTCCTCTTCCAGGCGACCGAGGACGCGGCGACCCCGTACGAGGGCGCGGTGAGCATGCGGCGCAAGCTCGCGGGCTCGGCGCTGGTGGTCGAGGAGGGCGGCGGCAACCACGGCATCGCCCTGAGCGGCAACAAGTGCCTCGACGAGAAGCTGGCTTCGTACCTGCTGACGGGCAAGGCCGCGGACGCCGTCTGCCCCGCCCAGCCGGCCCCCACCCCCATCCCGGCGACCCGCGCGGTCCCGCCGTCCGCGGGCGGCGCGGCGCTGCACGGGCTGCTCGGTTTCCGGGGGTAGCCGGGAGCGGCCGGGGTAGGTGTCCGGGCCCGCAGCGGGCAGGATCATGCCCATGGCTACTTCACAGGACAACCACCTCACCCGCATCGCCGCGCCGGAGGGCGTCGCCCCCGGCACCGGCTACAACCACGTCGTCTGGGGCACCGGCCGGTTCGTCGCCGTGTCCGGTCAGTGCGCCTTCGACGAGAAGGGCGAGGTGGTCGGCGAGGGCGACGCGGCCGCCCAGGCCCGGCAGGTCTTCGAGAACCTGGGCCGGTGCCTCGACGCGGCCGGGGCCACCTTCGACGACGTGGTGAAGCTGACGTACTTCGTCACCGACGTCGCCCACCTCCCCGCGGTACGCGCGGCCCGTGACGAGGTGTTCGCCCCGGACCTCCTCCCCGCCTCCTCGGCGGTCCAGGTGTCGGCGCTGTTCCGGCCCGAACTGCTCATGGAGGTCGAGGCCTTCGCGATCGTCCCGGAGCCGGCCGGAAGCGGGCCGGCCCCCGAGACCGAGACCGGGTTCCGCACCGGTTCCGCGGCCGGATTCGGCACCGGCTTCAAGGCCGGCTTCGCCCGCTGACGCCGAGCTGACCCCCGGCTGACGCCCGGCTGACGCCTGCTAGCCGCCGCCGAGCCCCCGCAGGGCCGCCGTCGCCGCCACCGCCAGCCGGGGGTGCGACTGGGCCCGGGTCAGGACCTCCCGGGCCCGCTCGTCCGCCAGCGCGCCCAGCCCCTCCACGCAGGCCAGGGCCACCCGCCAGTACGGGTCGTGCGGCGCGAGCAGCCGCGACAGGGTACGGATCAGCGCGGGGGCCGACTCCGGGGCGTGCAGCGCCGTCAGCAGCCGGACCGGGTGCAGGGCGTAGGCCGTGCGCAGTTCGTTCGTGGCCAGCGCCGCCGCCGCGCGGGCGGTGCGCGGGTCCCCGAGGACGGCCAGCGCCTGCGCGGCGGCCTCGCAGCGCGGCGGGTCGCGGTGGTTGAGCAGCAGGACCAGGGACTCGAAGGCACGCCGGTCGCCGGCCAGCCCCAGCCGGTACGCGGCCAGCTCGCGGGCCCACAGCGGCAGCCCGGCGGAGGCCAGCGAGGCGGCCAGGCCGTCCGCGTCCGCCGCGAGCAGCACCTCGTACTGCGCCTCGTACTCCGGTGCCTGCGCCGCTTCCGCCCGCAGGCGCTCCAACACGTCGTTCACCCGGCCACCCTAGGGGGTGTCCCGCCTGTCGGGGCGGCCCTTCGAACAGCCGGTTGATCGATGATCGATGATCGGTACATTTGGGCGGTACAGGTCACATCTGCGCGCTCTGGCGGACCAGTTGGCCACCGGCTACTGTCCCTACAACACGTACGGGGACGGCCTGGTGACGCAGCCTCCCCGCACCAGTCGGTTCTGCACGACTTCACGCACGGCGCCCCCGGGACAGGGTTCCGCCGTTCACGCCCGCCGGGCTGCTCCGCCACGACCCCTTCCCTCGGGGATCCGGCGGCCCGCCCCGGGTTGCGCCGTAGATACGTACGGCATCCCGCGCGCCGAGCGCCCCGCGCCGCGCGCCCCCTCAGTCGTCACCCTCTTCCACTGGAGTCCCGCGATGGACCTTCCGTCCACGTCCGGTCAGCCCTCCCCCTCCTCCCAGCCCGTCCGTCCCGCCCTGCAGACCATCGCCGTCGTCGGTCTCGGCACGATGGGCTCCGGCATCGCCGAGGTCCTCGCCCGGGCCGGCCGCGAGGTCATCGGCATCGACGTGAGCGAGGCCGCCGCCCGCCGGGCCACCACGGCCCTCGCGGCGTCGACCGCCCGCTCCGTCGTCAAGGAGCAGCTCACCGAGCAGGAGCGCGAGGCGGTGCTCGCCCGCTTCCGCACCTTCTCCGAGCTGGACGCCGCCGCCGAGGCCGACCTCGTCATCGAGGTGGTCCCCGAGTCCTACGAGCTCAAGCAGCGGCTCTTCCGCGAGCTCGACGCGATCGTCCGGCCCACCGCGATCCTGGCCACCGGCACCAACGCCCTGTCGGTGACGCGGATGGCAGCCGAGTCCCAGCGCCCGGAGCGGGTGGTCGGCCTGCACTTCTTCAACCCGGTTCCGGCGATGAAGCTGGTCGAGGTCGTCTCCAGCGTGCTGACGGCCCCGCCGGCCGTCGAGGCGGTCACCGCGCTGGCCCGCGAGCTCGGCAAGGAGCCCGTCGCGGTCGGCGACCGCCCGGGCTTCGTCGCCGACGGCCTGCTCTTCGGCTACCTGAACCAGGCGGCCGCCATGTACGAGGCGAAGTACGCCTCCCGCGAGGACATCGACGCGGCGATGAAGCTGGGCTGCGGCCTGCCGATGGGCCCGCTCGCGCTGCTCGACCTGATCGGCGTGGACACCGCCCGCACCGTCCTGGAGGCCATGTACACGGCCTCGGGCGACCGGCTGCACGCCCCGGCCCCGATCCTGGGGCACCTCGCCGAGGCGGGCCTGACCGGGCAGAAGTCCGGGCGCGGGTTCTACACGTACGAGGCCCCGGGCAGCCAGGTCCTCGTCCGCGACCTGCAGACCCCGCCGGACGGGGAGCTGGTCCGGGCGAGCCGTCCGGTGAACTCGGTGGGCGTGGCCGGTTCGGGCACGATGGCGAGCGGGATCGCGCAGGTCTTCGCGCAGGCCGGCTTCCCCGTGGTGCTGGCGGCCCGCAGCCAGGAGAAGGCGGACGCGGCGAAGGCCGCGATCGGCAAGTCGCTGGCCCGCGCGGTGGACCGCGGCCGGCTGACCGCGGAGGCGGCCGCCGCCACCGTGGGCCGGATCACCGCGGCGGGCTCGCTGGACGCCTTCTCCGACGTGGACCTGGCGGTGGAGGCCGTCGCCGAGGACCTGGAGGTGAAGCAGGAGCTGTTCCGGGCGCTGGACAAGGCCTGCAAGCCCGGTGCGGTGCTCGCCACCACCACCTCCTCGCTCCCGGTGATCGCGATCGCCCGTGCGACCTCGCGTCCCGAGGACGTGATCGGCATGCACTTCTTCAACCCGGCCCCGGCGATGAAGCTGGTCGAGGTGGTCCGGACCGTCCTGACCGCCGACGACGTGCACGCGACGGTCCGCGGGATCTGCGGTCAGGTGCGCAAGCACGCGGTGGACTGCGGGGACCGGGCGGGCTTCATCGTGAACGCGCTGCTGTTCCCGTACCTCAACAACGCGATCAAGATGGTCGAGCAGCACTACGCCGGCATCGACGACATCGATGCGGCGATGAAGCTGGGCGGCGGCTACCCGATGGGGCCCTTCGAGCTCCTCGACGTGGTCGGCCTGGACGTGTCGCTGGCCATCGAGCAGGTCCTGCACAAGGAGTTCCGCGACCCGGGCCTGGCCCCGTCCCCGCTGCTGGAGCACCTGGTCGCGGCAGGCTGCCTGGGCCGGAAGACCGGCCGCGGATTCCGTGAGTACGCCCCCCGCCGGTAACCCGCGGCAGGCGCAGGAGCCCCCAGAGCAGGATGCGTGGGGAGGGCTGCTCGGGTCCGCCGGACCCTCACGGCGGACACACCCTCCCGAGGAGCACTGTGTGCCCAGTGCCGGCCCTCCCCCGCATCCATCCCCGTCCCAGCCCCCTCGGGAGCGCTCTCCCGCGGGAATGAAGTACTTTCGCTCTATGTCCCAGCCCGCCAAGACCTCACCCCGCGCCTCCGCGGTCTCCGACGCCCCGGAGACCCCGGCCGGCACCAAGGCGGCCGCGCAGCGGCTCAAGATGCGCCGCGAGCTCGCGGCGGCCGCCATGGAGCTCTTCGCGAACAAGGGGTACGAGGCCACGACGGTCGACGAGATCGCCTCGGTGGCCGGGGTCGCGCGGCGGACCTTCTTCCGGCACTTCCGGTCCAAGGAAGAGGCGATCTTCCCGGATCACGACGACACCCTGACCCGCGCCGAGGCCGTCCTCGACGTGGCCCCGGCGCACGAGCACCCGCTCGACACGGTGTGCCGCGGGATCAAGGAAGTCATGAAGATGTACGCCGCCTCGCCCGCGGTGTCGGTGGAGCGCTACCGGCTCACCCGCGAGGTGCCGGCGCTGCGGGAGCGGGAGATCGCCTCGGTCGCCCGCTACGAGCGGCTGTTCACCCGCTACCTGCTGGCCCATTTCGACGAGACCGACCACCACGACGGCAACGACGACCCGCTGCTGGCGGAGGTGGCCGCATCGGCGGTGGTCACCGCCCACAACCACGTGCTGCGGCGCTGGCTGCGGGCAGGTGGGCAGGGCGACGTGGAGGCGCAGCTCGACCACGCCTTCTCGATCGTGCGCAAGACCTTCGGTTCGGGGATCGGCGCCGGGCGCACGCTCAGCACGGCTCCGGCGCCGGAGCCCTCCCCCATGCCGGCCTCGGTGCGTACGCAGGGCGAGGTACTGGTGGCGGTGGCCCGTACGGACGCTCCGCTGGACGAGGTCATGCGGACCATCGAAGAGGCACTCAGAAAGAAGTAGGCAACTCATCTGGACACGCGCCCGGACACCTCCAGGCGACACATCTCACAGCGGCCGCTCCCGTTCCGGGGGCGGCCGCTTTCGTTTGTCCGAGTTGCCCCTACTCGCGGGTAACTCTGATCGATCATCGCTCATCCGTGCAGGTCAATCGGCAAATGAGAGAAAGTTTTGGCACGCGGTGCCTTGCTGAGTGACACGGGGTGCCATACGTTGAATCTCGTCCGGATGTCCCCGCGATCCAGCCCACTCGGCACGGAACGCGCCCCGGATGCCTGCGTCACCAGGCCTCCCGCACCGCCCCACCACAGGCACCGCGCAGCACCACCCCAGCCGAATCGACGGCACTCCAGCACATCGCTCAACGCACCCCGTTTCCCTCAGCGCACCCTCATCAGCGCACGGCCGGAGGCAACACCGTGAAGGACATCCTGGACGCGATCCAGTCCCAGGCCGCGACGGCCGCCGACTTCGCGGCCCTGCAGCTCCCCGACTCGTACCGCGCGATCACCGTGCACAAGGACGAGGCGGAGATGTTCGCCGGGCTCACCACCCGCGAGAAGGACCCCCGCAAGTCCCTGCACCTCGACGAGGTCCCGCTCCCCGAGCTGGGCCCGGGCGAGGCCCTGGTCGCCGTCATGGCCTCCTCGGTCAACTACAACTCCGTGTGGACCTCGATCTTCGAGCCGGTGTCCACCTTCAGCTTCCTGGAGCGCTACGGGCGCCTCTCGGAGCTCACCAAGCGCCACGACCTGCCGTACCACGTCATCGGCTCCGACCTCGCGGGCGTCGTCCTGCGCACCGGCCCCGGCGTCAACGCCTGGAAGCCGGGCGACGAGGTCGTCGCGCACTGCCTGTCGGTCGAGCTGGAGTCCTCCGACGGCCACAACGACACGATGCTCGACCCCGAGCAGCGCATCTGGGGCTTCGAGACCAACTTCGGCGGCCTGGCGGAGATCGCACTCGTCAAGTCGAACCAGCTGATGCCCAAGCCCGACCACCTCAGCTGGGAGGAGGCCGCCTCCCCCGGTCTGGTCAACTCCACCGCGTACCGCCAGCTGGTCTCCCGCAACGGCGCCGGCATGAAGCAGGGCGACAACGTCCTGATCTGGGGCGCGAGCGGCGGGCTCGGCTCGTACGCCACCCAGTTCGCGCTGGCCGGCGGCGCCAACCCGATCTGCGTGGTCTCCTCCCCGGAGAAGGCCGACATCTGCCGGGCGATGGGCGCCACCGCGGTCATCGACCGCAACGCCGAGGGCTACAAGTTCTGGAAGGACGAGCACACCCAGGACCCGAAGGAGTGGAAGCGCTTCGGCAAGCGCATCCGCGAGCTCACCGGCGGCGAGGACATCGACATCGTCTTCGAGCACCCGGGCCGCGAGACCTTCGGCGCGAGCGTCTACGTCACCCGCAAGGGCGGCACCATCACCACCTGCGCCTCGACCTCGGGCTACATGCACGAGTACGACAACCGCTACCTGTGGATGTCCCTGAAGAAGATCATCGGCTCGCACTTCGCGAACTACCGCGAGGCCTGGGAGGCCAACCGGCTGATCTCCAAGGGCAAGATCCACCCCACCCTGTCGCGGGTCTACTCCCTGGAGGAGACCGGCCAGGCGGCCTACGACGTCCACCGCAACCTCCACCAGGGCAAGGTCGGCGTGCTCTGCCTGGCCCCCGAAGAGGGCCTGGGCGTGCGGGACCACGAGATGCGGGCGACGCACCTCGACGCGATCAACCGCTTCCGAAACATCTGAGAATCCCCTCAAAGGCCAAAGGGACAGCCTGAGATGACAGAGCGCCAGAAGGACCGTCCGTGGCTCATGCGGACGTACGCCGGCCACTCCACGGCCGAGGCGTCCAACGAGCTGTACCGCCGCAACCTCGCCAAGGGCCAGACCGGCCTGTCGGTCGCGTTCGACCTGCCGACGCAGACCGGCTACGACCCCGACCACATCCTCGCCCGCGGCGAGGTCGGCCGGGTCGGGGTCCCGGTCTCCCACCTGGGCGACATGCGGCGGCTGTTCCAGGACATCCCCCTGGAGCAGATGAACACCTCGATGACGATCAACGCCACCGCCATGTGGCTGCTGGCGCTCTACCAGGTGGCCGCCGAGGAGCAGGGCGCGGACATCGCCCAGCTCCAGGGCACCACCCAGAACGACATCGTCAAGGAGTACCTCTCGCGCGGGACGCACGTCTTCCCGCCCGGGCCCTCGCTCCGCCTGACGACGGACATGATCGCGTACACGGTCAACCACATCCCGAAGTGGAACCCGATCAACATCTGCTCGTACCACCTCCAGGAGGCCGGAGCCACGCCGGTCCAGGAGATCTCGTACGCGATGTCCACGGCCATCGCGGTCCTGGACTCGGTGCGCGACTCGGGCCAGGTCCCGCCGGAGCGGTTCGGCGAGGTCGTCGCCCGGATCTCCTTCTTCGTGAACGCGGGCGTCCGCTTCATCGAGGAGATGTGCAAGATGCGCGCCTTCGGCCGCATCTGGGACAAGGTCACCCGCGAGCGCTACGGCATCGAGAACGACAAGCAGCGCCGCTTCCGGTATGGGGTCCAGGTCAACTCCCTGGGCCTGACCGAGGCGCAGCCGGAGAACAACGTCCAGCGGATCGTGCTGGAGATGCTCGCGGTCACCCTCTCCAAGGATGCCCGCGCCCGCGCCGTGCAGCTGCCCGCCTGGAACGAGGCGCTGGGCCTGCCGCGGCCCTGGGACCAGCAGTGGTCGCTGCGCATCCAGCAGGTCCTGGCGCACGAGAGCGACCTGCTGGAGTACGAGGACATCTTCGCCGGCTCGCACGTGATCGAGGCCAAGGTCGAGTCCCTGGTGGCCGAGTGCCTGGCCGAGATCGACCGGATCCAGGAGATGGGCGGCGCGATGGCGGCCGTCGAGTCCGGCTACCTCAAGGGCGAGCTGGTCTCCTCGCACGCCGCGCGGCGGGCCCGGATCGAGGACGGCCAGGACAAGATCGTCGGTGTCAACTGCTTCCAGCAGACCGAGGAGAACCCGCTCACCGCCGACCTGGACGGCGCCATCATGACGGTGGACGGGGCCCTGGAGGCGCAGACCGTCGAGCGCATCGGCCGCTGGAAGGCCGAGCGCCAGGAGTCCTCGGACCGGCAGGGCGGCGGCGACCCGTTCGTCTTCCCCACGGTCATGCAGGCCCTGGACCGGCTCAAGGAGGCCGCCGCCGGGGACGAGAACCTGATGGAGGCCACCCTGGAGTGCGCCCGCGCCGGTGTCACCACCGGCGAGTGGGCGGGCGCGCTGCGCGAGGTGTTCGGGGAGTTCCGGGCGCCGACCGGGGTCTCCTCGGCCCCGGTGGCCGTGACCGCCGAGGAGGGGACCCCCATGGCCCTCGTCCGCGCGAAGGTCTCCCGTACCGCCGACGAGCTGGGCTCCGGCCGGCTGCGCCTGCTGGTCGGCAAGCCCGGCCTGGACGGGCACTCCAACGGCGCCGAGCAGATCGCCGTACGGGCCCGCGACGCCGGTTTCGAGGTGGTCTACCAGGGCATCCGGCTGACCCCCGAGGAGATCTCCTCGGCGGCCCTGGCCGAGGACGTGCACTGCGTGGGACTGTCCATCCTGTCCGGCTCGCACAGCGCGCTCGTCCCGGACGTGCTGGAACGGCTCCGCGCGGCGGGGGCGGGTGACATCCCGGTCGTGCTCGGCGGCATCATTCCGAATGCCGACGCCGTGGCCCTCAAGAAGGCCGGGGTGGCGGCGGTCTTCACCCCGAAGGACTTCGGGATCACGGAGATCATCGGCCGTATCGTCGACGAGATCCGCAGGGCCAACAAGCTCCACCCGCTCGGCGACGCCGACGAGATCCTCACCACTGACACCCTTGCAAGCACGGAGGTCCCCGCATGACCACGCCCTCTTCCCCGGTCAACCGGCTCCGGCCGCGCCGCTCCTGCCTCGCGGTACCGGGTTCCAACCCCCGGTTCCTGGAGAAGGCCCAGGGCCTGCCGGCCGACCAGGTCTTCCTGGACCTGGAGGACGCCTGCGCCCCGCTGGCCAAGGAAGGCGCCCGCCACACGATCGTGGACGCGCTGAACCAGGGCGACTGGACCGGCAAGACCCGCGTGGTGCGCGTCAACGACTGGACCACGCACTGGACGTACCGCGATGTGATCACGGTCGTCGAGGGTGCCGGCCAGAACCTCGACTGCATCATGCTGCCGAAGGTCCAGGACGCCCAGCAGGTCGTGGCGCTCGACCTGCTCCTGACGCAGATCGAGAAGACGATGGGCTTCGAGGTCGGCAAGATCGGCATCGAGGCGCAGATCGAGAACGCCAAGGGCCTGGTGAACGTCGACGCGATCGCCGCCGCCTCGCCGCGACTGGAGACCATCATCTTCGGGCCGGCCGACTTCATGGCCTCCATCAACATGAAGTCCCTGGTCGTGGGCATGCAGCCGCCCGGCTACGGCGCGGACGCCTACCACTACATCCTGATGCGGATCCTGATGGCGGCCCGCATGCACGACCTCCAGGCGATCGACGGCCCCTTCCTCCAGATCAAGAACGTCGACGGCTACCGCGAGGTCGCCGGACGCGCGGCGGCCCTGGGCTTCGACGGCAAGTGGGTGCTGCACCCCGGCCAGGTCGACGCGGCCAACGAGGTCTTCTCCCCCTCGCAGGAGGACTACGACCACGCCGAGCTGATCCTCGACGCGTACGACTGGTGCACCTCCGAGGCCGGCGGCAAGAAGGGCTCGGCGATGCTCGGCGACGAGATGATCGACGAGGCCAGCCGCAAGATGGCGCTGGTCATCTCGGGCAAGGGCCGCGCCGCGGGCATGCAGCGCACCACCAAGTTCGAGATCCCGGAGGCGTAGCAGCATGCAGTTCGGACGCACCTACGAAGAGTTCGAGATCGGCGCGGTCTACAAGCACTGGCCCGGAAAAACGGTCACCGAGTACGACGACCACCTCTTCTGTCTGCTGACCATGAACCACCACCCGCTCCACATGGACAGCAACTATGCGGAGAACACGACCGACTTCGGCAAGAACGTCGTCGTGGGCAACTACATCTACTCGCTGCTGCTGGGCATGTCGGTGCCGGACGTCTCCGGCAAGGCCATCGCCAACCTGGAGATCGAGTCGCTGCGGCACGTGGCGCCGACCTTCCACGGCGACACGCTCTACGGCGAGACCACGGTCCTCGACAAGACCCCGTCGAAGTCGAAGAACGACCGCGGCATCGTCTACGTGGAGACCAAGGGCTACAAGCAGGACGGCACCCTCGTCTGCGTCTTCCGGCGCAAGGTGATGGTCCCGACCGAGACGTACATCAAGGAGCGCGGCGGCGAGCAGCCCGGCCGCCCCACGCTGAAGGAACAGGGGAAGTAGAACCATGAGCCGACTTGCCCAGACCGCCGGCCTGACGGACGACCAGAGGGACATCCTCAAGACCGTCCGGGAGTTCGTCGACAAGGAGATCATCCCGGTCGCGACCGAGCTGGAGCACCGGGACGAATACCCGCAGCAGATCGTCGACGGCCTCAAGGAACTCGGCCTCTTCGGCCTGATGATCCCTGAGGAGTACGGCGGCCTGGGCGAGTCGCTCCTCACCTACGCGCTGTGCGTCGAGGAGATCGCGCGCGGCTGGATGTCCGTCTCGGGCATCATCAACACGCACTTCATCGTGGCGTACATGCTCAAGCAGCACGGCACCCAGGAGCAGAGGGAGTACTTCCTTCCGCGGATGGCGCTGGGCGAGGTGCGCGGCGCGTTCTCGATGTCCGAGCCGGGGCTCGGCTCCGATGTGTCGGCCATCACCTCCAAGGCGGTGAAGGACGGCGACGAGTACGTCCTGAACGGCCAGAAGATGTGGCTGACGAACGGCGGCACGTCCACGCTGGTGGCCGTTCTGGTGCGCAGTGACGAAGGACACCCGGAGGGCACCGCGCCCCACAAGTCGATGACGACCTTCCTCGTGGAGAAGGAGGCCGGCTTCGGTGAGGTCCGGCCCGGCCTGACCATCCCGGGCAAGATCGACAAGATGGGCTACAAGGGGGTCGACACCACCGAGCTCATCATGGACGGACTGCGCATTCCGGCCAATCGGGTCCTGGGCGGGGCGACCGGCCGAGGGTTTTACCAAATGATGGACGGGGTCGAGGTCGGCCGTGTCAACGTGGCGGCCCGTGGTTGCGGCGTCGCGCAGCGTGCGTTCGAGCTGGGTGTCTCATATGCCCAACAACGTCACACTTTCGGCAAGGCCATCGCCGAGCACCAGGCGATCCAGTTCAAGCTGGCCGAGATGGCTACCAAGGTCGAAGCCGCCCATGCGATGATGGTCAATGCAGCACGCAAAAAGGACTCCGGGGAACGAAACGACCTCGAAGCAGGGATGGCGAAGTACCTCGCCTCCGAGTACTGCAAGGAGGTGGTGGAGGACGCGTTCCGTATCCACGGTGGCTACGGCTTCTCGAAGGAGTACGAGATCGAGCGCCTCTACCGGGAGGCGCCCATGCTGCTCATCGGCGAAGGTACCGCCGAGATCCAGAAAATGATCATCGGGCGACGCCTGCTCGAGGAGTACCGGCTCCAGGGCTGAAAGTCCCTTTTGAGGTAAATCGTCCAGCGGTTTACCGCGAAAGAGTCACTAGCAGTCACTGGCTCACGGCCATCGACTCGGCTTCTGGCTTGCCCAGTTGTTGCGCGCAACCGATAGCATTCCAGTAAAGCCGCCGTCCCGTCCCCCCGTTTACGGCGCGGCATCACCCGCTACGAAGGTCATCCATGCCCCACAGCCAAACCTCTGCACCTCGCGTCGGCCTCCTCGGTGGACGCCTCGCGCGCGGAGCATCGCCGTGGCTTCTGCCGACCGTCGCCACCGCCGCCGTCAGCCTCGTCCGGGCGCGCAAGTCCGGACGCTGGGCGGCAGTGGCCGTGCCCACCACCGCGCTCGCGGCGGGCATGCTGTGGTTCTTCCGCGACCCCGAGCGTGAGATCACGCAGGGCCGGGTCATCTCGCCCGCCGACGGTGTGGTGCAGAGCATCATGCCGTGGAAGGACGGACGCACCCGCGTCGCGATCTTCATGAGCCCCCTGAACGTCCACGTCAACCGGGCGCCCCTCGCGGGCACGGTGACGTCCGTGGAGCACGTCCCCGGTGGATTCGTTCCGGCGTTCAACAAGGAGAGCGAGAACAACGAGCGCGTCGTCTGGCACTTCGACACCGAACTCGGCGACATCGAGATGGTGCAGATCGCCGGCGCCGTCGCCCGTCGCATCGTCCCGTACCTGCCGGCCGGAACCAAGGTGGAGCAGGGCGAACGCATCGGTCTGATCCGCTTCGGCTCCCGCGTCGACATCTACCTCCCCGAGGGCGTCGAGGTCGCGGTCGAGGTCGGACAGGCCACCACCGCGGGGGTGACCCGAATTGACCGTGACTGAACCTGAGACCCCGGCGAACCTGACGACGCCGGCGTCCGGCTGGGTGCCCGAGGCCTCCGAGGAGGAGTCCACCGAGGACGACATGCCGCTGTCACTGCGGCTGTCGATAGCGGACACCCTGACCCTCGGAAACGCGACCTGCGGATTCATGGCGGTGTACTTCACCACCACCGGGATCCTCATCCCGCACCTCACCGGCAGCGGCGAATCGGGCATGGCCCGCAGCAGCGCTGCCACGGCCGTGATACTGATGCTGCTCGCCGCGGTCTTCGACCTCTTCGACGGCATCGTGGCCCGCAAGCTGCGCAGCTCGCCGATGGGCGCGGAGCTGGACAACCTGTCCGACCTCATCAGCTTCGGCCTGGCTCCGGCGTACTTCGTGCTCGTCTACGGCATGGTCGCCGACGACGCGGTACAGAAGATGTCGGCGCTGGCGGCGATCGTCGTCCTCCTGGCAGTCGTCCTGCGCCTCGCGAGATTCAGCTGCGTGGCGATGAAGGACGGCATGTTCCAGGGCATGCCGAGCCCCTTCGGCGCGCTCACGGTCGTCTCGATCGTGCTGCTGGAGCTGCCCTTCATCCCGACCCTGCTGGCGATCGTCGGCGTGGCCTGGCTGATGGTGAGCCGGGTCGAGTACCCCAAGCCGCGGGGTGTCCTCGCGGTGGCGATGCTCAGCTGGATCGTCGCGGCGATGGGCCTGCTGGCCGCGTGGGCGTTCGACGCGCCGGGCGGCGGGCTGCTGCTCCAGACCGGCTGCGCGCTGCAGATCGCTCTGGCGGCGACCATTCCGCTGTTCGCGACGACCCGTCGCGCGAACACCTTCCGCCACAACCGTCGCGAGGCGAGGGCCACCCAGGCCCCGTAGCCTCCCGCCGTACGCAAGGCCCCCGACCGCCGCCCAGGCAGCCGGGGGCCTTCTGCATGCGGGGGCCGCCTGCGCCGTCCCGGAGCGGGCCCGCTGCGCACCCCCTGGACCGCCACTGCGTGGGGCTGGTCCCCTACCCGCCCTTCCCCCGTTCCCCCGGGGCCAGCCCCCGGACCCCCGCTCCTCAAACGCCGGAGGGGCTGGATTTTCGCCGTCGTCAGCCATAACCAGCCCCGCCGGCGTTTGAGGCGCGGGGTCTGGGGCGGAGCCGGAGTGTGGGACGCGCGTACGCTTGGTGTCGGAAAACCGCCAGCCCGGGGACGGCTCGCCCGGGAGGATGGGAGCCATGTACACCGATACGGAGCGTTGCGTACGGGCCGTCCAGTCGAAGGACGCGCGGTTCGACGGCTGGTTCTTCACCGCCGTGAGGACCACCGGGATCTACTGCCGCCCCAGCTGCCCCGCCGTACCGCCCAAGGTCGAGAACATGACCTTCCTGCCCAGCGCCGCAGCCTGCCAGCAGAGCGGGTACCGGGCCTGCAAGCGGTGCCGGCCCGACACCTCCCCCGGCTCCCCCGAGTGGAACGCCCGCGCCGACGCCGTCGCCCGCGCCATGCGCCTCATCCAGGACGGGGTGGTGGACCGCGAGGGCGTCCCGGGGCTGGCCTCGCGGCTCGGGTACTCCGCCCGTCAGGTGGAGCGGCAGCTGGGTGCCGAGCTCGGCGCCGGGCCGCTCGCCCTGGCCAGGGCCCAGCGCGCGCAGACCGCCCGGCTGCTCATCGAGACCTCCGGGCTCCCGATGGGCGACATCGCCTTCGCCGCCGGGTTCTCCTCGATCCGGACCTTCAACGACACCGTCCGCGAGGTCTTCGCCCTGGCTCCGAGCGAGCTCCGGGCGCGGGCGGCAGGCCGGGGGGCCGCCCCGGGCGCCGGTCCAGGAGCCGCCCAGGTGCCGGGCACCATCAGCCTGCGGCTGCCCTTCCGTGCCCCGCTCACCCCCGACAACCTCTTCGGCCACCTCGCCGCGACCGCGGTCCCCGGGGTCGAGGAGTGGCGGGCGGGCGCCTACCGCCGCACGCTGCGGCTGCCGTACGGCACCGGCGTCGTCGCACTCACCCCGCGGCCCGACCACATCGGCTGCCGGCTCGCCCTCACCGACCTGCGCGACCTCACCATCGCCATCAGCCGCTGCCGGCGGCTCCTGGACCTCGACGCGGACCCCGAGGCCGTGGACGAGCAGCTGCGCGCGGACCCGCTGCTGGCCCCGCTCGTGGCCAAGGCTCCCGGCCGGCGGGTGCCGCGTACCGTCGACGCGGAGGAGTTCGCCGTACGGGCGGTGCTCGGCCAGCAGGTGTCCACCGCGGCGGCCCGTACGCACGCGGCCCGCCTGGTGCGGGCGCTCGGCGAGCCGGTGGCCGACCCCGACCCGGAGGGCGGGCTGACCCACCTGTTCCCCACCTCGCAGGCGCTGGCCGGACTGGATCCGGAGTCCCTGGCCCTGCCGCGGAGCCGGCGGACCACCTTCACCACGCTCGTCTCGGCCCTCGCCGACGGCTCGCTCCCGCTCGGCATCGACAGCGACTGGGAGGCGGCCCGCGCACGGCTGGGGGCGCTGCCCGGCTTCGGGCCGTGGACCACCGAGATCATCGCGATGCGGGCGCTGGGCGACCCGGACGCGTTCATCCCCTCCGACCTGGGGATCCGGCGGGCCGCGAAGGGGCTCGGGCTGCCGTCCACGCCCGCGGCGCTGACGGCCCGGGCCGCGCACTGGCGGCCCTGGCGCGCGTACGCCGTGCAGTACCTGTGGGCCACCGAGGACCACGCGATCAACGTCCTGCCCGCCTGAGCCGCCTGAACCCGCCCCGGACACCCCGACCCCGACCGACTTCCGAGGAGTACGAGCATCATGAGCATCATGAGCAGCAGCACCAAGCAGCACACCGTCGTGGACAGCCCCTACGGGCCGCTGACCCTCGTCGCCGCCGACGGGGTCCTGTGCGGGCTCTACATGACCGGGCAGCGCCACCGTCCGGCCGAGGAGGCCTTCGGGGAGCGCGTCACGGCGGAGGAGGCCCCCTTCCCGGAGGTGGTGCGGCAGCTGACCGCGTACTTCGCCGGGGAGCTCACCGATTTCGACCTGCCGGTGCGGCTGGAAGGCACCGAGTTCCAGCGCAGCGTGTGGGAGCAGCTCGTACGGATCCCCTACGGGCAGACCTGGTCGTACGGGGAGCTGGCCGCGAAGCTCGGCAAGCCGAACGCCTCGCGCGCGGTGGGGCTGGCCAACGGGAAGAACCCGGTCAGCATCGTGGTGCCGTGCCACCGCGTCATCGGGGCGTCCGGCTCCATGACGGGCTACGGCGGCGGCGTCGACCGCAAGGTGCGCCTGCTGGCCTTCGAGTCCGGGGCCGAGCAGCTCTAGATCTCCGGATTTCAGATCTCAGATCTCAGATGATGGTTTTCCAGATGATGGTTTTCCAGCCGGTACACCCGAGGGGTTCACGGAATGCCCAGCGACCGTCTCATGCGCATCCACAGCACCGAGTTCCAGGACATGGCCGCCAGGGTCCTGCGCGTCACCGGGCTCACCTCCCGCCTGAACGTCCTGCCCTTCGAGGACGAAGCCGGCAAGGCGGAGCTGTTCGAACAGATCCTCGGCAAGCCGCTGCCGCCGGGAGTCACGATCTATCCGCCCTTCTACACGGACCACGGCCTTCACCTCGACCTCGCGGAGCGGGTGTTCATCAACCAGAACTGCACGTTCCTGGATTACGCCGGCATCCGGCTCGGCAAGCGGGTCATGGTCGGCCCGAAGGTCACGTTCATCACCAGCGGCCACCCCGTCGACCCCGAGGAGCGCCGGCTCTACCTGACGGGCGCGCCCATCGACGTGGCGGAGAACGTGTGGATCGGTGCCGGTGCCACGATTCTGCCCGGCGTCAGCATCGGCCGTGATGCCGTGATCGCCGCCGGCGCCGTCGTGGCCGAGGACGTTCCGCCGGCGAGCCTGGTGACCGGCCGGAAGGCCACCGTGCACCGGCAGTGGTGAAGGCCTCTCCGAGGCCGGGGCCGCGACCGGGCCTCGGGGCCGGGCGGCCGGCCCCGGCTCAGGCCTGCGGTGCGATGGCCTCCAGGTCCGCGACCGTGCCGGACATGAGGGCGCGGACGTGCCGGGTGAGGTGCTCCGCGGGCCAGTCCCACCAGGCCAGGGCGAGCAGGCGGGCGATCTCCTGGTCGCTGTGGCGGGTGCGGATGAGGGTGGCCGGGTTGCCGCCGACGATCCCGTAGTCGGGGACGTCGTCCACGACCACGGCTCCGGCGGCGACGATCGCGCCGTGCCCGATGCGCACCCCGGGCATGACCATGGCCCCGTAGCCGATCCAGACGTCGTTGCCGACGACGGTGTCGCCCCGGCCGGGGAGCCCGGCGAGCAGGTCGGCGTGCCCGGCCCAGGACCCGCCCATGATGGGGAAGGGGAAGGTGGAGGGGCCGTCCATCCGGTGGTTGGCGCCGTTCATGAGGAACCGGACCCCGGTGCCCAGGGCGCAGAACTTCCCGATGACCAGCTTCTCGGGCCCGTAGTGGTAGAGCACGTTGCGGGTCTCGAAGGCGGTGGGATCGTCCGGGTCGTCGTAGTAGGAGTACTCCCCCGCCTCGATCAGCGGGGAGGTCACCAGCGGCTTGAGCAGGACCACGCGCGGCTGCCCGGGAACGGGGTGGAGCACCGTCGGGTCCGCGGGGAGGAGGTCCACGGCTAGATCACCACCAGCGGGACCAGCAGCGCGAAGGCGGCGCCGGCTTCGACCGCGTAGCCGTACAGGGACGGGTGCTGGACGGGGGCCGCGAGCAGGACCACGCTCTGCTGGGCGGCGGCCGCGCCCACCCACTCGGCGTCCGCGCCGAGGCCGCCCTGGTACCAGCCCTCGCAGGCGCCGGGGCCGGTGACGGCGAGGACGTCGTCCTCGCGGCGGTAGAAGGCCTGCCAGCCCGCGGCCGGCACGGACCAGGCCTCGAAGTCGGTGAACTGGGCCCAGCCGCCGTCACGGATCGCGGCGTCGAACATCCAGACCGGCACCCCTTCGGGGGTGACCTCGCCGCCCTCCTGCTGATCGGTCGTGAAGTGGACCATGGGCAGGGCGTCGGGCCCGTCGGCGGTGCTGGGCCAGGCGTACATCGTGATCATTTGCTGGATTCTGTCCTGCTCGGTGTAGGCACGGAATAACGAGCGGGACGGGCTACGAGGCCTGCGGCCTGCGGCCGTTCTCCAGCTCCACGGTGCCTTCGCCGGTCCGCAGGACCCGGCACGCCTCCGCGGTGCGCAGGCCCAGGGAACCGAGCAGATGGCCCGTCAGCTCGGCCTCCTCCACCAGCCGCCACGAGAGCAGCTCCTCCTCCTGGAGCTTGATGGAGGCGAGTTGCGCCGCGTCGAGCACGCCGCCGTCGTAGAGGTACGCGACGAGCGGGGGCCGGCCCTCGCCGGTCGACCAGTCGACGGCGAGCAGCCGGCCGAGCGGCACGTCGATGCCGATCTCCTCGGCGCTCTCCCGGCGGGCGGCCGTGCGCGGGGACTCCCCCGTGTCCGACTCGACGGTGCCTCCCGGCAGGGCCCAGCCCTCCCGGTAGTTGGGCTCGACGAGGAGCACCCGGCCCTCGGCGTCCCGGAACAGCGCGGCCGCTCCGGCCAGCACCCGGGGCAGGCTCGCGATGTAGGTGGCGTAGTCATCGGTGGTGGTCACGCCGCAACCCTACCCAGCCGCCCCGGCTGCCCGGGGATCACTCCTCCCCGGCGGCTCCGCCCGGCGGGCCGTCCTCGCGGTCGCGGTTCCTCGACTCCACCACGCGGCGCAGGCGCGGGTGGCGGGCCGGGCCCTGTTCGGTGATGGCGTCGCCGACCATGGCCTTGACCGCGTCCCGGAGTCCGTGGAGGGCGTGGTGGCGGACGGGGCCCGCCCCCGGGTCCTCGCGCAGTTCCTTCACCAGGGCCCAGCACAGGAGCAGCATCACGACCACGAACGGCAGCGCGACGAGGATGGTGGCCGTCTGGAGGGACTTCAGGCCGCCCGCGACGAGGAGCACGGCGGCCACGGAGGCCATCAGGACGCCCCAGGTGACCACGAGCCAGGTCGGCGGGTGCAGGGAGCCGCGGCTGGTGAGCGAGCCCATGACGAGGGAGGCGGAGTCGGCGCTGGTGACGAAGTACGTCATCACCAGGAGCATGGCGATCCACGAGGTGACGGTGCCGAGCGGGAGCGCGTCGAGCATCGCGAAGAGCGAGGCCTCGGTGCCCTCCTTGGCCTTGGCGGCCATGTCGGCGACGCCGGTGGAGTCGAGGCGGATCGCGGTGCCGCCCATGACGCAGAACCAGACGACGGTGGCGCCGCTGGGCACCAGGAGCACGCCGACGAGGAACTCGCGGATGGTGCGGCCGCGCGAGATGCGGGCGATGAAGGTGCCGACGAAGGGGGCCCAGGAGAGCCACCACGCCCAGTAGAAGATCGTCCACGCGCCGAGCCACTCGCTGTCGGTGAAGGCGCCGGTGCGGGTGGCCATCGGGAGCAGCTCGTGCAGGTAGCTGCCGACGCTCGCCGGGATCACGTCGAGGATGTAGACGGTCGGGCCGAGGACGAAGACGAAGGCCATCAGGGCCCCGGCGAGCACGATGTTGATCGTGCTGAGCCATTTGACGCCCTTGTGCAGCCCGGAGAAGGCGGACAGGACGAAGGCGGCCGACAGGGATCCGATGATGATCAGCTCGACCGTGGTCGAGTCCTCGATCCCCGTCGTGAGGTTGAGCCCCTTGGCGACCTGGAGGGCGCCGAGGCCGAGGCTGGTGGCGGTGCCGAAGACGGTCGCGAAGACGGCGAGCAGGTCGATGGCCTTGCCGGGCCAGCCGTTGGCCCGTTCCTCGCCCATGAGGGGGACGAAGGCGGAGCTGAGGCGGTTGCCGCGGCCCTTGCGGAAGGTCGCGTAGGCGAGGGCCAGGCCGGCGATGCCGTAGATGGCCCAGGGGGTGAGGGTCCAGTGGAAGAAGGAGTAGTCGAGCGCGGCGCGGGCGGAGTCGCCGGTGCCGGGGGCCGCGCCGGAGGCCGGGGGCGGATTCAGGTAGTGGGTGAGCGGCTCGCCCACGCCGTAGAACATGAGCCCGATGCCCATGCCGGCGCTGAACATCATCGCGATCCACGCGAGGTTCGTGAACTCCGGCTCCGAATCGTCCTTGCCGAGGCGGATCCGGCCGAAGCGGCTGATCGCGAGCACGACGCACATGACGAGGAACACATCGGCGGCGATCACGAAGAGCCACGCGAAGTTGCTCAGCACCCAGGCCAGGGCGGTGCTCGACGCCGAGTCGAAGGAACTCTTCCCGAGCGCCGCCCAGGCGACCACGGCCAGGACGGAGATCACTCCGATGGTGACGACGGTGCGGTCGGGAGTGCCGTCAGGGCCGTCGGCAGGACCTGCGGACCCTCCACCTGGGGAATCCGGACGTGGCTGTTCCAGTGAATCCGTGCTCATGCGGCCACACTATGCAGGCGTATATCCCTATTTAGGGGTATGCCGCGCCGCGTGTGGCCCAGGCCACGCATGGGCATAGGAGGATCCTCCGGATAGGCTCAGGGGTGGCGCGACTGCACTGTTCGATAGCAAGGGATTAGCAAGGTGACGGACGGAGCAGTAACTGAGACCGCGCGCGTGCTCATCGCCGCGGACAAATTCAAGGGCTCGCTCACGGCCGTTCAGGTCGCGGAGCGGGTGACGGCCGGCCTTCGCAAGGCCGTACCGGGCGTGGAGATCGAGACCCTCCCCGTCGCGGACGGCGGCGACGGTACGGTCGCGGCCGCCGTGGCCGCCGGTTTCGAACGCCGGGAAGTACGGGTCACCGGACCGCTCGGTGACCAGGTCACGGCCGCTTTCGCACTGCGCGAGGGCACCGCGGTGGTCGAGATGGCAGAGGCCTCCGGGCTCCAGCTGCTGCCGGCGGGTGTCTTCGCCCCGCTGACGGCGACCACCTACGGCTCCGGCGAACTGCTGAAGGCCGCACTCGACGCGGGAGCGCGCTCGATCGTCTTCGGTGTGGGCGGCAGCGCCACCACCGACGGCGGCGCGGGCATGCTGGCCGCGCTGGGCGCGGTGTTCCTGGATGCGAACGGTGAACCGGTCGGTCCGGGCGGCGGCGCGCTGGCCGGTCTGGCCTCGGCCGACCTGTCCGGCGTCGACCCCCGCATCAAGGAGATCGACTTCGTCCTGGCGAGCGACGTGGACAACCCGCTGACGGGTCCGAAGGGCGCTCCGGCGGTCTACGGCCCGCAGAAGGGGGCGTCGCCCGAGGACGTGGCGACGCTCGACGCGGCGCTCGCGCACTTCGCGGTGGTCCTGGAGAAGTCGATCGGCTCCCTGGCCGCCGAGGCGGCGGTTTCGCCCGGCGCGGGCGGAGCGGGCGGCATCGGCTACGGAGCGCTGCTGCTCGGCGCCTCCTTCCGTCCCGGCATCGAGCTGATGCTCGAGGTGCTCGGCTTCGCGCCGGCGCTGGAGCGGGCCACGCTGGTCATCACCGGCGAGGGTTCGCTGGACGAGCAGACCCTGCACGGCAAGGCTCCGGCCGGTGTCGCGGCGGCGGCTCGTGCGGCGGGCAAGCCCGTCGTCGCGGTCTGCGGCCGCCTGCTGCTCTCGCAGGAGGCCCTCCAGGCCGCCGGCATCCAGCGGGCCTACCCGCTGACGGATCTGGAGCCCGACCCGGCGGTGAGCATCCCGAACGCGGGGCCGCTGCTGGAGCGGGTGGCGGAGAACATCGCGGCCGACGTCCTCTGACGGCGCCCGCCCTCACCACCGGCGGCCCGGATCCCCTGACGGGGGGTCCCGGCCGCCGGCGTGTACGGGGCCTGCGGCGCGGCCGGGGCCTGGCGGGCCAGGGCCTGGGGGATGTCCCCTACCCGCCCTTCGCCCGTTCCCCGGGGCTCCGCCCCAGACCCCGCTCCTCAAGCTGGATATACCGGGCGTCAGCCAAATTCAGCCCCTCCGGCGTGTGAGGAGCGGGGGTCCGGGGGCTGGCCCCCGGGGAACGGGCGAAGGGCGGGTAGGGGACTCCGCCCCGCGCAGCGGGACGCCCGGAGACGGGTCAGGGCCGGGGGGTGCGGGCCGCGGTCACGAGTTCCGCGGTGGTGACGATGCGGGCGAAGCCGCCGCCCTGGAGGTTGACCGCGGTGGCGGTGGCGAGCTGGTCGGCCGTCAGCCGGGCCGCGTCCGGGCCGGCTTCGGCGGCCAGGTCGAAGGTGTGCGTGGCATCGAGCGGCACGAGGACCTCGTAGCCCAGGTTCCCGGCCATCCGGGCGGTGGTCTCGACGCACATGTTCGTCTGGATCCCGGCGATGACGAGCTGGCCGACGCCCTGGGCGGTGAGCCAGTCGGCGAGGTCCGGGGTGCCGTAGAAGGAGGAGTTCACGGACTTGGTGATGTGCAGCGCGGCCCGGCCTGCCCGCTCGGCGACGAACTCCTTGAGGGCGTAGCCGGGCCGGTCCGGCGCGAGGACGGAGCCGGGGGTGCGGGAGGCGTGCTGCACGAGCACGAGCGGGCGGCCGGTCTCCTGCCAGGCGTCCATCAGCGCGGCGATGTTCCCCTCGGCGGCCGGGTTGTTGCGCGGCCCCCAGAACTCGGCGTCGTCGAAGCCCTGTTGGACGTCGATGATCAGCAGGGCGCTGTTCGCAGCGATCTCCACAAGGGTTTCGGTGGCGGTCGTGGTCGCGGTCTCGGTCTCGTTCGTCATGCCCTCATCCTCGGCGGCTCCGCTTCCGCGCAACAGCACCACCGGGCCCGCGAACCGATGGGATCCTGCCACCCTGGCAGGACCGGGCCCGATGAGGCCCGAAGCCCTGCTCCGCCGCAGGTCGGAGGCCTCCCGGTGGATTCCGCAGGGGGCTCGGCCCTCCCCTTGGGCGGGGCCTCCGTGGCAGACTCACGCCATGCACCGCGTTGCGATCGTCGTTCAGCCCGGCATCCGCGCTTTCGACCTGGCCGTCATCACCGAGGTCTGGGGGCATGACCGCGGCCACCGCGGGGTACCGCCCTTCGAGCTGCGCCGGTGCGCCCTGGAGACCGGCCCGATCCCGCTCCCCGGAGGGCTGACCCTGACCCCGGACCGCGGGCTCGACTGGCTCGCCCGCTCCGACCTCGTCGTGGTCCCCGCGCTGGACCGGCCCTGCGATCCGACGCCCGAGCCGGTCCTCGCCGCCCTGCGGGACGCCCACGCCCGGGGCATCCCGGTGGCCGCCCTGTGCGCCGGTGCCTTCATCCTCGCCGAGGCCGGGCTGCTGGCGGGCCGCCGGGCCGTGACCCACTGGTCGCTGGCCCCGGCCCTGGCCGGGCGGTACCCGGCCGTGCGCGTCGAGGAGGCCCCGCTCTACGTCGGGGACGACGGGCTGTGGACCTCCGCCGGGGTCGCCTCCGGAATCGACCTCTGCCTGCACCTGGTCCGCGAGGCCCACGGCTCCGAGGCGGCCGCCACCATTGCCCGCGCGATGGTGACCGGGCCCTTCCGCACCGGCGAGCACGCCCAGTACCTGGACCGCCCGACCCCGGTCGCCGACCGGACCGCCGAGGCGCTGGCCCTCGTACGGGAGCGGGCGCTCGGGCGGCTGCACGAGGCGCTGGACGTGGCCACCCTGGCCCGGTGGGCCGGGATGTCGCCGCGGTCCTTCGCCCGGCACTTCGCCGCGGCGACCGGCACCACCCCGCACAAATGGCTGCTGGGTCACCGTCTGGACGAAGCCCGCAAACTGCTGGAGCGCACGGATCATCCGGTCACCGAGGTGGCCCGGCGGGCCGGATTCGCCAGCGAGGTCACCTTCCGCCAGCACTTCACCTCGTACGTGGGCACGAGTCCCCGCGCGTACCGCGCGGCCGCCACCGCCCCGGGGCCCCCGGGGCCTCCCCCAAACCACGCCGACAGTGTTAGAAATGGCTCATGACCGGACGTTTTGGCCTACCCAGGGGCTCTGAGGGAGCGCCCGGGGACAGGCCCCCGCCCGAGGACGGGTCCCCACCCGGTTCCGGGCCCGGGGACGTACCCGGAACCGGGCCCGGGGACGCCCCCGGCCGCAGTCGCGTGCGCCGCCTCGCACACCGCCTCGCCCGCCCCTTCTCCCGGCTGCTCTCCCACCTCTCGCTCGGCGCCCGCAGCGTCGCCGGCCAGGTCTTCGCCCTCCAGGCCGTCCTCGTACTGGTGCTGATCACGGCAGCCGCCACGGCCCTGTTCTTCCAGGCCCGCTACGACAGCCAGCGCGACGCCCGCAACCGCTCCCTCGCCGCCGCCGAGGCCTTCGCGCACGCCCCCGGCCTCCCGGCGGCCCTGGAGTCCGCCGACCCCACCGCCGTGCTCCAGCCGCTGGCCGAGGACGCCCGCCGGGCCTCGGGCGTCGATTTCATCGCCGTCATGACCACCGACGGGATCCGGTACACCGACTCCCGCCCCGAGCTGATCGGCCAGCGAGCCACCGGTGACCTCTCCCGGGCCGCCGCCGGACAGGCCTTCACCGAGACCTTCGAGGGGAAGCCGAGCGACGTGGTCCGCGCCGTGGTCCCCGTACGGGACTCCGCGGGCGCGGTGGTCGGCCTGGTCGCCACCGGCATCGAGGTCGGGAACGTCGGCGACGGGGTCGAGGGCCAGCTGCCCCTGCTCCTCGGCGCCGCCACCGGCGCCCTGCTCCTCGGCACCGGCGGCGCGGCCCTCGTCAGCCGACGGCTGCGGCGCCAGACCCGGGGCCTCGGCGAGGCCGAGATGACCCGGATGAACGAACACCACGAAGCGGTTCTGCACGCCGTCCGCGAGGGCGTCCTGATCATCGACGCCGAAGGCCGGCTGCTGCTCGCCAACGACGAGGCCCGCCGCCTCCTCGACCTGCCCGCCGACGCCGAGCTGCGGCACGTGGGCGAGCTCGGCCTCGATCCGCCCACGGCCGCGCTGCTGGCCTCCGGGCGGTCCGCCACCGACGAGGTCCACCGGGCCGGCGACCGGCTCCTCGCCGTGAACGTACGCCCCACCACGCCCTACGGGGGCCGCCCGTCCGGCACCGTGACCACCCTGCGCGACTCCACCGAGCTCGCCGCGCTCTCCGGCCGGGCCGCGGTGGCCCGCGACCGGCTCCAGCTGCTCTACGACGCCGGGGTGCGCATCGGGACCACCCTGGACGTGGTGCGCACCGCCGAGGAGCTCTCCGAGGTCGCGGTCCCGCGGTTCGCGGACTTCGTCACCGTCGAGCTGCTGGAGCCGGTACTGCGCGGCGAGGAGCCCGGCGGCGGCACGCACACCGAGATGCGCCGGGCCGCCATCAGCGGGATCCGCGCCGAATCCCCGCTCCAGCCGGTGGGCGACGTCATCCGCTTCGTGGTGGCGACCGCGCCGATGTCGGCGGCCCTGGACTCCGGGAGGGGGGTGCTCGCGGCCGATCTGACGGCCGCCGTCGGCTGGCGGGCCCAGGACCACGACGGCACCCGGGTGGCCCTGGACTACGGGCTGCACTCGCTGATCTCCGTACCGCTCCAGGCCCGCGGGGTGGTCCTCGGCATGGCCAACTTCTGGCGGGCCGACACCCCCGAGCCCTTCGACGACGAGGACCTGTCCTTCGCCGAGGAGCTGGCGGCGCGGGCCGCGGTCTCCATCGACAACGCCCGCCGCTTCACGCGCGAGCACGCGGTGGCGGTGACCCTGCAGCGCAGCCTGCTGCCGCGGGTGCTGCCGGACCTGAGCGCCGTGGACGTCGCCTTCCGGTACCTGCCCGCGAAGGCGGGGGTGGGCGGTGACTGGTTCGACGTGATCCCGCTCGCCGGGGCCCGGGTCGCCCTCGTCGTCGGCGACGTGGTGGGGCACGGGGTGCACGCCGCCGCCACCATGGGCCGGCTGCGGACCGCGGTGCACAACTTCTCCACGCTCGACATGCCGCCCGACGAGCTGCTGGGCCACCTCGACGAGCTGATCGACCGGATCGACCAGGACGAGTTCGCGGCCGATGAAGGTTTCGGGGAAGGCGAGTCCGCGGGCGTCACCGGCGCCACCTGCCTGTACGCGGTGTACGACCCGGTGTCCGGCCACTGCGCCATGGCCAGCGCCGGTCACCCCGGCCCGGCCCTGGTCGGGCCCGACGGGCGGGTCGAGTACCCCGAGCTGCCGATCGGGCTGCCGCTGGGCGTCGGCGGGATGCCCTTCGAGGCCGTGGAGCTGCAGCTGCCGGAGGCGAGCCGGCTCGTGCTGTTCACCGACGGGCTGCTGGAGGACCGCGACCGGGACTTCGACACCGGCCTGGCGCTGCTGACCGAGGCCCTGTCGCGGCCGGACCGCAGCCCCGACCAGGCCTGCGCCGACGTGCTGGCCGCGCTGCTGTTCCCGGTGCCGAGCGACGACATCGCCCTGCTCGTCGCCGACACCCGGCGGCTCCCGGCCGGGCAGATCGCGGAGTGGGAGGTGCTCCCGGACCCCTCGGACGTGTCCCGGGTCCGCCGCGCGGGCTCCGCGCAGCTCACCGCGTGGGGCCTGGGGGACGTGACCTTCACCGCCGAGCTCATCCTCAGCGAGCTGATCACCAACGCCATCCGCTACGGGACCGCGCCGATCCGGGTCCGGCTGCTCCGCGACCGCACCCTGATCTGCGAGATCTCCGACGGCAGCAGCACCTCTCCGCACCTGCGGTACGCGGCCACGACCGACGAGGGCGGGCGCGGCCTGTTCCTGGTCGCCCAGTACGCGGAGCGCTGGGGCACCCGCTACACGGACCGCGGCAAGGTGATCTGGGCGGAGCTCCCCCTGACGGGCGCGGCCGAGCCGCCGCCCCCGCCCGTCGTGGACCTGGAGGCCCTGGAGGACCTGGCCTGGTAGCGGGCGGGGGCGGCGGCTCAGAGCCGGGCGGCCAGCCGGGCCTTGGCCTGCGGCCATTCGTCGGCCAGCAGGGAGAAGTACACGCTGTCGCGCCAGGTGCCGTCCGGGCGGCGGCGGTGGCGGCGCAGGACGCCTTCGCGCTGCGCCCCGAGGCGGGCGATCGCCGCCTGGGAGCGGGTGTTGAGGTGGTCCGTCTTGAGCTGGACCCGGCCCATGCCCAGGCCTTCGAAGGCGTGGGTGAGCAGGAGCAGCTTGGACTCGGTGTTGACGGCGCTGCGCCAGTACGCGCGCCCGTACCAGGTCCAGCCGATCTCCAGGCGTTCGTTGTCCGGGCTGATGTCGAGGTACGTGGTCCAGCCGACGGCCTTGCCGCTCTCGAGGTGGATGACGGCGAAGGGGAGGTAGTCGCCCGCGAGCACCGCGTCCAGCCGGGCGCCCAGCTCCTCCTGCGACTGCGGGGCGGGGCCTCCCTGCCAGCGCCAGACCTCCTCGTCGCGGCCGCCGGCCTCGTACAGGTCGGGGAGGTGGCTCCGGGTCAGGGGCTCCAGGCGGACGTGGCGGCCTGTGAGGATGACGGGGGACGGCGACTTGGCAGACATGGGAGAGAAAGTAACCCGTGACTGCACTAGCTACAAACTGTTATTGCGCTAGTGCGTTGGGAGCATCCGGGCCAGCAGCACCGCCACGTCGTCCTGCGGGGCCTCCGGGAGCAGGCGCTCCAGGATCGTGTCGCACAGGGCCTCCAGCGGCTCCCCCGCGCCCCTCAGGGCGCCCGCGAGCCCGGCCATCCCCTCGTCCAGGTCCCGGTCCCGGGACTCGATGAGCCCGTCCGTGTAGAGCACGAGCAGGCTGCCCGGATCGAGCCGGACCTCCTGCGTGCGGAACTCCCGGCCGCCCGTGCCGAGGGGGGTTCCCGGCGGGCCGTCCAGGAAGGTCACGGCTCCGCCGGCCGTGACCACGGCCGGCGGCGGGTGGCCGGCCCGGGCGATGACGCAGGCGCCCGTCACCGGGTCGTGGACGGCGTACACGCAGGTGGCCATCTCGTCCTCGCCGAGGTCGGCCACCACCGCGTCCAGCGAGCGGAGCATCTCCTCCGGGGAGACCTGGTGCCGCGCCAGGGTCCGTACCGCGGTGCGCAGCTGGCCCATGACCGCGGCCGCGTGGATGCCGTGGCCCATCACGTCGCCGATCACCATGCCGGTCCGGCCGTCCGGCAGCGCGATCACGTCGAACCAGTCCCCGCCGACGTCGTGGTCGCTGGCCGGCAGGTAGCGGCCGGTCAGCTCCAGCCCGGCGACCTCGGGCAGCGCGTTGTTGGTGAGGCTGCGCTGCAGCGTCAGGGCCGCCGCGCGCTGGGTGGTGTACATCCGGGCGTTGTCGATGTTCAGGGCCGCCCGGGCGACCACCTCGTCGATCAGCACGCAGTCCTCGTGGTCGAAGGCCTCGCGCCCGCGCAGCCGGGTCACCACCACCACCCCGAGCACCCGGCCGCGGGCCACCAGCGGGACCATCCGGGCGCAGCCCAGGGTGGCGAGGTAGGCGCGCAGCGCGGCCGCGCGCGGATCCCTGATCAGGGCCGGGATGTCGGCCGTGAAGAGGTTCATGGCCTGGCCCTCGGTGATCACCAGCTCGTAGGCGGTGTGCGCCGGGATCTGGAAGGTCTGCCCGGCGACCAGTTTGGCGGTCGGGGCGGCCGGGTCCGGGAAGAGGGCGGCGAGGCGGCGCAGCACGCCCCGGGTGGACGCGCCGGCCTCGTCCGGATCCAGTACCGCCTCCAGGAGCTGTACGTCGGCCGAGTCCGCGAGCTGCGGTACCAGCACCTCCACGATCTCCTGGGCCGTCTGCTCCAGGTCGAGCGTGGTGCCGATGCGGGTACCGGCCTCGGAGAGCAGGGCGAACCGGCTGCGGGCCCGCTCCGCCTCCGCCTGGGCGCGCTGCCCGTCGGTGATGTCGATGAGGGAGGCGATCAGGCCGAGCCGGCGCCCGGAGCCGTCCAGCAGCGGGGCGTAGGAGCAGGACCAGGTCCGGTCGTGGTCGGGGTCGGCGGGGGTGCGGCCGGTGCGGCGGACGTCCACGACGGCGGAGCCGCACTCCAGCACCTTGCGCATGAGCCGTTCGAGCGCCGCGGCATTGACCCCGGGTACGACCTCGGTGAGCCGTTTGCCGATGTGCTCGGCGGCGGACACGCCGTTCATCCGGGCGAGGGCGTCGTTGACGCGCAGGAAGCGCAGGTCGGGGCCGAGGGTGCCGAGGCCGATCGGCGACTGGGTGAACAGGCTCTGCAGCGCGGCGAGCGAATCGCGCATCCCCAGGACCTCGGAGGTCTCCACCGCGATCAGCATGGAACCGGTGCGCCCCTGCGGATCGGGGGAGGGCAGGATCCACATCTCCATCGGGACCTGGTGCCCGTCGCGGTGGCGCACGGGCAGGGTGCCGACGACCGTCTCCCCGGCCTGGACCCGGCGGGTCAGCTGGTCGGCGAGCTCGTGGTTGGCGTCGGGGACGAGGACGTCGGAGCCCGGCCGGCCGAGGATGTCCTCGGGGCGGTGGCCTAGCAGGTCCTGGGCGGCCAGCGACCATTCGACGACGCGCCCGTCGGCGTCCTCGCGCCACAGGGCGATCGGCAGCAGCTCGGTCAACACGCCCGCGTACCCGACAGCAGCCACCGGCTGGTCCGGTACCTCGCTCGTCTCCTGGTACGTGTCCAATGCGCCGACCTCACCCCAGGGGGCCCGATTCCTACCGATTCACCCTATCCGAGCCTTCGCCGCCCGGCGCTGTGTCGGGCCGGACGGGCCGCATTCCGGCCCCGGGCGGGGCCGGAGCGGGCGCGCCGGGGCGGGACGGGGGGCGGGCGGACCGAGGCCCCCGCCCCAGCACATAGATCACGCCCCTGGCGGAGAGCCCGACCCTGGAATTGACCTCCATGTCGCGGCTGTCGGCCACGCGCTGACCTTTGGG
>NZ_JBHXKA010000079.1:0-37336 GCF_042722885.1 Streptomyces sp. NPDC058401 | reverse complement strand
CCGCTCCTCAAACGCCGGAGGTGCTGGATTGGGTGCTGGAGGGGCTGGAGCCGGTTCTTCGCCGGCTATCAGCGCCGCCGCCTCCTCCGGGGTCGTCGCCGTGCGGAGGGCTGCGACGAAGTCGGGGCGCATCAGGCGGCGGGCCAGGGTGGAGAGGATGGAGAGGTGGGCGTCGTCGGCGCCGGCCGGGGCGGCTATCAGGAAGACGAGGTCCGCCGGGCCGTCCGGGGCGCCGAAGTCGATGCCCGACGGGGAGCGGCCGAAGGCCAGGGTGGGGGCCGTGACGTGGGTGGAGCGGCAGTGGGGGATGCCTATGCCGCCCTCAAGGCCGGTCGGCATCTGGGCCTCGCGGGCTACCACGTCGGCCAGGAAGCCGTCCAGGTCGGTGACCCGGCCCAGCGTCACCATCCGTTCGGCGAGGGCACGTGCCGCCCCCTCCTTGGACTCGGCGGACAGGTCGAGGTCGACCAGGTCTGCCGGCAGAAGGTTCTGCATCATCTCGCTCATCGCGCGTCGCTCATTTCGGACAGAGGGAGGTCCAGGGGCAGGTCCTGGGTGATGTGGACCGCGTCGGGACGCAGGTCCGAGGGGGCCGGCATGGCGCTGCCGGGCAGCTGGACCGCGGCGGCGCCGTGGGCCAGGGCGGAGGCCAGGGCCGCAGGGCCCGTACCTCCTGCGATCAGGAAGCCGGCGAGGGACGCGTCGCCCGCGCCGACGTTGCTGCGGACCGAGGAGACGGCCGCCGTGCCGTAGTAGGTGCCCTCCCCGGAGACCAGGAGCTGGCCGTCCGCGCCGAGCGAGGCCAGGACCGCGGCGGCGCCCAGCGAGCGCAGCTCCTCCGCGGCCTTGAGCACGTCGCCGAGGGTGGCCAGGGGCCGCCCCACCGCCGCCGCGAGTTCCGAGGCGTTCGGCTTGATGACGTCGGGGCGGGCCGGCAGCGCCGCGAGCAGCGCCGGGCCGGAGGTGTCCAGGGCGATGCGGGCTCCCCCGGCGTGGGCCCGGGTCACGATCTCGGCGTACCACTCGGGGCCGAGGCCCCGCGGGAGGCTGCCGCAGCAGGCGATCCAGGCGGCGCCGCCCGAGCAGGTGCGGACCGTTTCCAGGAGGAGCGCCGATTCCTCGGCGGTCAGGGCCGGGCCGGCGGCGTTGATCTTGGTGAGGGTGCCGTCCGGTTCGGCGAGGGAGATGTTGGAGCGGGTCTGGCCGGCGATGGAGACCGCCGTGACGTCCACGCCCTGCGCGCCGAGGAGTTCGGCGATCATCGTGCCCGGGGCCCCGCCGAGCGGCAGGACCGCCGTCGTACGGACGCCCGCGGCGGCCACCGCGCGGGAGACGTTGACTCCCTTGCCCCCGGGGTCGACCCGGTCGCCGCTGGCGCGGAGCACCTCGCCGCGGTCCAGCGAGGGGACCTCGTAGGTCCGGTCGAGGGAGGGGTTGGGGGTGACGGTGAGGATCATACGAGCACAACTTCCGTACCGGCGGCCTCGATCGCCGCCTTGTGGGCGGGGCTGAGCCCCTTGTCCGTGATGAGGAGGTCGACCTCCGCGAAGGAGCCGAAGCGGGCGAAGTGTTCCTGGCCCGCCTTCTCCGAGTCGGCGAGGAGGACGACGCGGCGGGCCGCCGCCATCGCGGCCCGTTTGACGGCGGCCTCGGCGAGGTCGGGGGTGGTCAGGCCGCCCTCCGCGGTGAAGCCGTTCGTCGCGAGGAAGAGGACGTCGGCGCGGATCTCGGCGTAGGCGCGCAGGGCCCAGGCGTCGACCGCGGCGCGGGTGCGGTGGCGGACGCGGCCTCCGACGAGATGGAGGTCGATGCCGGTGTGGTCGGCGAGCCGGGCGGCGACGGGCAGCGCGTGGGTGACCACGGTGAGCGCGGAGTCGACCGGGATGGCGGCCGCGAGGCGGGCCACCGTACTGCCCGCGTCGAGGACGATGCTGCCGCCGTCGGGGAGTTCGGCGAGGGCGGCGGCCGCGATGCGGTCCTTCTCGTCGGCCGCGGTGCCCTCGCGCTCGGTGAGGTCCGGCTCGAAGTCGAGGCGGCCGGCCGGTATGGCACCGCCGTGCACCCGGCGCACGAGCCCGGCCCGGTCGAGGGCCTTGAGGTCGCGGCGCACGGTCTCGGCCGTGACCTGGAACTGGTCGGCCAGGGACAGGACGTCGACCCGGCCCGCCTCGCGGGCGAGGCGGAGGATCTCCTGCTGGCGCTCCGGTGCGTACATGTGGTTTCAGATCCGTTCGATGCCCGACTCTGTGGGTTCTCTCGTAGAGTACGCCCGCTTGCGCCTGAAAACAAAACAAACGGGCATATCCGCCAACAGAAGCGGACATGCCCGTCAGGAGGGGCGCGGAGGGGTGCGGACTAGCCCGCGTGCTCCGTGCCGCCCTCGCGCTCGGCCATGGGGACGGCCTTGCGCGGCAGCATGAACATCACCGAGAAGATCACGACCAGGACGGCCACGACCCACCACATGGCGTGGTGGAACGCGTTGACGTAGGGCGGTCCGAAGGCCAGGTCGTTCTCGATGAACCCGAAGTAGACGACGGAGGTGAGGCCGAGGCCCAGCGCGTTGCCCATCTGGCCGGTGGTGTTGATCAGCCCGGACGCCGAACCGGCGTGCTCGCGCGGCACCTCGGAGAGCACCGTGTCGGTCAGCGGGGCGATGATCAGGCCCATGCCGACGCCCATGACGATCAGCGGGGCGGCCATCTGCCAGGAGGCGATGGCCATGCCGTAGCGGTCGGACTCCCAGATGTAGAGGAGCACGCCCGCGGCCATGATCAGCGCGCCGGCCTGGAGCACCTTGCGGCCGAAGCGCGGTACGAGCTTCTGCACGGACACGCCCGCGGCGGCCGAGACGGCGATCGAGAACGGGATGCCGGTGGAGCCCGCCTTCAGGGCGCTCCAGCCGAGGCCCATCTGCATGTAGAGCGTCCAGACCAGGAAGAAGATGCCGGTCGCGATGCCGAAGGTCAGCTGGACGGCGATGCCGCCCGCGAAGCTCTTGACCTTGAAGAGGGAGAGCTCGACGAGCGGGGAGCCGTCCTTCTTGATCTTGTACTTCTCGTAGACGATGAACGCACCGAAGACCAGCGGCGAGGCGATCATGCAGACGAAGCCCCACACGGGCCAGTCGTTCTCACGGCCGTGGGTGAGCGGGAAGATCAGCATGACCAGGGCGAGGGTGGCGAGCACGACGCCCACCAGGTCCAGGCGCAGCGCCTTGGGGGCCTTGGACTCGGAGATGAACTTGCGGCCCAGGATCACGCCGGCGATGCCGACGGGCAGGTTGATCAGGAAGATCGGGCGCCATTCGAGACCGGCGATGTTCCACTCGGTGAGCAGGGCTCCGAGCATCGGGCCCGAGACGGCGCCGAGGCCGATGATCGCGCCGAACAGGCCGAAGACCTTGCCGCGCTCGTGCGGCGGGAAGGTGACGTGGATGATCGCGAGCACCTGCGGGACCATCATCGCCGCCATGCCGCCCTGGAGGATCCGGGCGGCGACGAGCACGTCGGGGTTGGGCGAGAGGCCGCAGAGCAGCGAAGCCGCGGTGAAGCCGGATATGCCGATGAGGAACAGGCGCTTGCGGCCGTAGATGTCACCGAGACGGCCGCCGGTGATCAGGCCGGCGGCGAAGGCGAGTGCATAGCCGGCGGTGATCCACTGGATGGCGCTGGTGGAGGCGCCGAGGTCCTCGCGCATCCGGGGTATCGCGATGTTGACGATCGTGACGTCGACCAGGTCCATGAAGGCGGCGGTCATCACGATGGCGAGCGCGATCCAGCGGCGGCGGTCGGCGGGGGCGGCGGGCTCGCCGCCGGTCGCGCTCGTGGCTCCGGCGTCGCCGGCCTTGCTGATCGAGGTGGTCTCTGCGGGAGGGTCGGTCCGCTCTTCTTGTACGGGCCCGTTCTTTCCTTCGGGCGATGACTGGGTCGTCTCGGTGCTCATGAGGAGAAACCTAGACGGCATGTAGGTCAGTTGGTGTCCTATTTGGCTGGCACCTTTGAAGCATGACCGATACCCCGGCCCGCCTCCTCTCCCTGCTGTCCCTGCTCCAGACACCGCGCGAGTGGCCCGGGAGCGAACTGGCCGAGCGGCTGCGGGTGAGCGCCCGCACGATCCGGCGGGACATCGACCGGCTGCGGGAACTGGGGTACCCGGTGGAGGCCACGCTGGGCGCGGACGGCGGCTACCGGCTGGTGGCGGGCGCGGCGATGCCGCCGCTCGTCCTGGACGACGAGGAGGCCGTCGCGATCGCGGTGGGGCTGCGGGCGGGGGCCGGGCATGCGATCGAGGGCGTGGAGGAGGCCTCCGTACGAGCCCTCGCGAAGCTGGAACAGGTCCTGCCGGCACGGCTGCGGCGGCGGGTGGGCGCGCTGCAGTCGGCGACGGTCGCGTTGACGCGGGGGGACGGGGCGAGCGTGGATCCGCGGACGCTGACGGCGATCGCCTCGGCGGTGGCGGGGCCCGAGCGGCTGCGGTTCGCGTACCGCGACCGGGAAGGGGCGGCCTCGCGGCGGCTGGTCGAGCCGTACCGGCTGGTCAGCACCGGGAGCCGGTGGTACCTCGTGGCCTACGACATGGAGCGCCGGGACTGGCGGACCTTCCGGGTGGACCGGGTGAGCGAGCCGGGGGCGACGGGCGTGCGGTTCGCTCCGCGGGAGTTGCCGATGGATGCGGAGGAGTTCGTGCGGCGGGGGCTGCGGGGTGGGGAGTCGACGTACCGGGTCGATGTCACCTTCGCGGTGGAGGCGGGACTGCCGGAGTGGGTGCGGGAGCATGTGGTTCCCGGGGGCGGGGGTGGCTCCGCCGGGGTGCGGGTGCGGTTCGAGTCGGCGGATCCGGCGGAGTGGGTGGCCGCTCGGCTGGCCCTGGCCGGGGTGCCGTTTGCCGTGCACGGGCCGGGGGTGCTGGTGGAGGCGGCTCGGGTGCTGGGGGCGCGGCTGGGGGAGGCTGCGGGGCCGCCGTAGCGGAGGCCGGCCCTGCGGGGGCTGTCCCCTACCCGCCCTTCGCCCGTTCCCTGGGGCTCCGCCCCAGACCCCGCGCCTCAAACGCCGGCGGGGCTGGGTTTGGTGCTGGGTGGGCTGGGTTTGGAGCTGGGTGGGCAAAGGGGAGCCCCCGGCGCCTGGGGGGGATAGGCGCCGGGGGCTCGTATGGGGGGCTTCGGACTGGGGCCGGTCAGGCCACCGCGTCGAAGCCGGTATCGCGGGCCATCTTCTTCAGTTCGAGCAGCGCGTGCTTCTCGATCTGACGGATCCGCTCGCGGGTCAGACCGTGCTGCTTCCCCACTTCTGTCAGCGTACGCTCTCGACCGTCGTCAATGCCGTAACGCATCTTGATGATCGACGCGGTTCGCTGGTCCAGCTTGCCCAGCAGGTCCTCCAGCTCCTCGCTGCGGAGCAGGGAGAGGACGGACTGCTCCGGGGAAATGGCCGAGGTGTCTTCGAGCAGGTCGCCGAACTGCGTGTCGCCGTCCTCGTCCACGCCCATGTTCAGGCTGACCGGGTCGCGCGCCCAGTCCAGGACGTCGCCGACGCGCTTCTCCGTGGTGTCCAGCTCGGCGGCGATCTCCGCGTGCTCCGGGTCCCGGCCGTTCTCGCGGTTGAACTCGCGCTGGACCCGGCGGATCCGGCCGAGCTCCTCCACCAGGTGGACGGGGAGCCGGATGGTGCGGGACTGGTCGGCGATGGAGCGGGTGATCGCCTGGCGGATCCACCACGTGGCGTACGTGGAGAACTTGAAGCCCTTGGCGTAGTCGAACTTCTCCACGGCGCGGACCAGGCCGGCGTTGCCCTCCTGGATGAGGTCGAGGAGCGGCAGTCCGCTGCGCGGGTAGCGGCGGGCCACGGCGACGACCAGGCGGAGGTTGGAGCGGATGAAGACTTCCTTGGCGCGCTCGCCCTCGGCCGCCAGGAGCTCCAGCTCCTCCTGCGAGGGCTTCTTGCCCTTGCGCTCTATCGCGCCGTCGAGGATCTGCTGGGCGTACACGCCCGCCTCGATGATCTGCGAGAGCTCGACTTCCTTGGCCGCGTCGAGCAGCGGGGTGCGCGCGATCTCGTCCAGGTACATGCCGACCAGGTCGCGGTCTGCGATCTCCCCGCCCACAGCGCGAGCGCTGCTCGTGGACTGACGACGGGCGACGGCGCGGGTTGCCATGCGTGCTCCCTTGCGAAGAGTTCGGTCGCGGTGGTGCGGTGGTTCGGCTGCTCTGGTGCGGCTGCCCGGACACTCTCCCGAGTGCCCGCTTCCGAAGGAAACAACGACTGGAAACGGGACAGAATTCCCACGTTGCTCCCTCTTTTTCGAGATCTTGCAGTATCCTGCCCCGCCACGCCCCGGCCCGAGCGGATCGATGACGCCGTCGGGCTCGAAGATCCGCAGGTCAGGACGGGGATCGCGGCCCACCCTGGAGCCCCGGCGGGCCCGTGCGACCGGGGCCCGAATGAGACCGCCGTCACACTTGACAGGGGCGCTTTCGGCGCGTTCCCCGGCTGCGCTCCTACCCCAAGAGACGACCGTCACCGGCTTCTGGTTGCCTCGGCCAGTGACGACCTACCCGTCCGAGTGAAGGAGGGGCATATTCCTGCGGCATGAGTGGGTTCCCCTCCAGCATCGGAGAGTCGCTTGTGCCGTCCGGTCTGCGACGCCCACACGCAGAGGAGGTGCTGCACATGACCCGCTCTCGCCCACGAGACGCTGGAGGCCGTTATGCCTGAGGTCGCGACTCCCCCGTCGGGCCTTGACGACGCCCTGTGGCAGGCATGGAAAGCGATCGAACTCCCCGAGGGCTATCACGCCGAGATCGTCGAGGGGCTCATCGAGGTGTCACCCACGGGTCGCTTGTCGCACAGCCAGATCACCAACCGCCTTCGCCGCGCCTTGGACAAGTTCCTGGACCGGAGCGATTTCGCGGCTTTCCAAGACACGAATGTCATTCAGGCACGGAAGATCCGGATCCCCGACGTCCTGGTCGCACCCGAGGACGCGGAAGCACACGGCGGCGAGGACGGGATCGGCATCAAGGCCGCTCCCGTCCAAGTGATCGTCGAGGTCGTCTCCCCCGGAGGCGACGGCATTACACGCGACCGCACCCGCAAGCGGCGTGAATACGCGCGGGCGGGCCTTCCCGTCTACGTCCTCATCGACGACCACGATGAGCTCGGCACCGTGACCGTGCTGACCGCCCCCGATCCGGACCAGGCCATCTACGAGGACGAGGTCCGGGCGGCCTACGGCGCCACGGTCACCATCCCGGTCGGCCCCGCCAAGGGGTTCACCATCGGGGAGGACGTCACAGGTCCGGTCCGGGGCGGCGGGTAGCCACCTGCGGGCAGGCGTGGCAGGCGGGTGGGCCCGACTGGGTCCACCATTTGCAGGCCGGGCGGAGGTGGCAGGCGGGAAGTGCCGCGGGCTGCGGTGGGGGTGTGGTCAGGCGGACCGCCAGGGTGCAGGTGTCGGCCGCGCGGTTGAGGCAGTGCGGGACGCAGTGGGAGGCCAGGCGGAGCAGGCGGCGTGGTTCCACGGCGGGTGGGAGCTCGGCCAGGGCCTCGGCCGCCGGGCGGGGGGCGGGGAGGTAGGCCGGGGGGCCGTCCAGGCCGTCGCGGATGGCGAGGACCAGCGACTCCGGCGCGTACGCGGAGCCGCTGGGGCACCAGAGCTGCTCGGGGTCAGCCAAATTGCAGGGAGCGCTTCGAGAGGCCCATCCAGAAGCCCGAGACCGGGGTGGAGGCGGTGGCGAGGTCGGATTCGGCGGCGCCCAGGGTGACGAACAGCGGGGCGAAGTGTTCCGTACGGGGGTGGGCCAGGCGGCCGGCCGGGGACTTGGCTTCGAAGTCGAGCAGGGCGTCGATGTCGGAGGCGGCCAGGGCCTCGTGGCCCCAGGCGTCGAACTCGGCGGACCACGAGGGGACGCCGGGACCGGTGTGGCGCAGGGCGGCCAGGTTGTGGGTGAAGAAGCCGCTGCCCACGATGAGGACGCCCTCGTCGCGCAGGGGGGCCAGCTTGCGGCCGATCTCCATCAGGCGGCGCGGATCGAGGGTCGGCATCGATATCTGGAGCACCGGGATGTCGGCCCCGGGGAACATCTCCACCAGGGGGACGTACGCGCCGTGGTCCAGGCCGCGGTCGGGGATGTCCTGGACGGGGGTGCCGGGTGCCTTGAGGAGCTTGCGGACCGACGCGGCCAGCTCGGGGGCGCCCGGAGCCTCGTAGCGGACCTGGTAGTAGTGCTCGGGGAAGCCCCAGAAGTCGTAGACGAGCGGGATCCGCTCGGTGGCGCCGAGGGCGAGCGGGGCCTCTTCCCAGTGGGCGGAGACCATCAGGATCGCGCGGGGGCGGGGCAGATCCGCGGACCAGGCGGCCAGTTCGCCGGGCCAGACCGGGTCGTCCGCGAGCGGCGGGGCTCCGTGGCTCAGGTACAGCGCCGGCATCCGGGTGGGGGTGAGGGCTTCGGGCGTCGGCATCAGGAGCTCCAGGAATCGTCGCGGCGGGGCGCCACGAACAGACTAACCCCGCATCGTTCAAATTTGAACGATGCGGGGTCATCAGTCATTCCCGTACGCACCCCGGAGCGGGGCCCGGGCGGGTCAGTGGGCGATCACCGGGACCTTCAGCTCGGCCTCCTCGCCCTCGGCGACCGGGTCGCCCGCCCCCGGCTTGCCGGTGGTGATGAGGGTGAGGGCGATGAGCGAGCTGGCGACCAGGATGCCGACCGCCCACCAGATCGCGGAGGCGTAGCCCTCCACCATGGCCTGGGCCTGGATCAGCTGCGCCGCCGGGCCGCCCGCCGCGGCCGCGGCCGCGTGGTCGGTCAGGTACGCGGTCGTCGCGGAGGCGGCGATCGTGTTCAGCAGGGCGGTGCCGATCGCGCCGCCCACCTGCTGCGAGGTGTTGACCATCGCGGAGGCGACACCGGCGTCGGCCGGGTTCACCCCGTACGTGGCCAGGGACATGGCGGGCATGAACGCGGTACCCATGCCGAGGCCCAGCAGCAGCTGCGCGGGCAGGATCAGCGCCGGGTAGGAGGAGCCGACCTCGAGCTGCGTCAGCAGCAGCATGCCGCTCGCGGCGACCATGAAGCCGGGGCCCATCAGCAGGCGCGGGGGAACCCGCGTCATGAGGCGGGCGCCGATCTGCGTGGAGCCGGTGATCATGCCCACGATCATCGGGAGGAAGGCGAAGCCGGTCTGGACGGGCGAGAAGCCCTTCACGACCTGCAGGTAGTAGGTGAGGAAGAGGAACAGGCCGAACATCGAGATGACGGCGAGGCCCAGCGAGAGGTAGACGCCGCCGCGGTTGCGCTCCAGCAGGACGCGCAGCGGGAGCAGCGGGTTCTTCATGCGGGACTCGACGAAGACGAACGCGGAGAGCAGCACCACGGAGGCGACGAACATGCCCACGGTGAGGCCGTCCGACCAGCCGGCCGACTCGGCGCGGGTGAATCCGTAGACGAGGGCGACCAGACCGGTCGTGGACAGCAGGACACCGGGGATGTCGAGCGGGGCGCGGTTACGGCCGCCGGCCGGCTCGCGGATGATCATCCAGGCGCCGACGGCGGCGATGATCGCGAACGGGATGTTGACGAAGAAGGTCCAGCGCCAGTTCAGGTACTCGGTGAGGAAGCCGCCGAGGATCAGGCCCACGGCGCCGCCGCCACCGGCGATCGCACCGTAGATGCCGAAGGCCTTGGCGCGCTCCTTGGCGTCGGTGAACATCACGGCCAGCAGCGAGAGCGCGGCGGGCGCGAGCAGTGCGCCGAAGGCGCCCTGGAGGGCGCGGGCGCCCAGCATCATGGCCTCGCCCTGTGCGGCGCCGCCCAGCGCGGAGGCCAGGGCGAAGCCGATGAGGCCGACGATGAAGGCGTTCTTGCGGCCCCACTTGTCGGCGATGCGGCCGCCGAAGAGGAGCAGGCCGCCGAAGGCGAGCGCGTACGCGGTGATGACCCACTGGCGGTTGCCGTCGGAGATGCCGAGGTCGGTCTGGGCGGACGGGAGCGCGATGTTCACGATGGTGGCGTCGAGGACGACCATCAGCTGCGCCAGCGCGATGAAGACCAGGGCCTTCCAGCGACTGGGGTCGGCGCCGGCCAGCTGCGGGTTCGCGGCTGTTTTTGACATGGGGGTACCCACTTCATGGTGCGAGATGACTGAAAAGTGCTTATTCGGACGGTTTTACGGACGGGTTTACGAAGCTAAAGGGCGCGACCCGAGGCGTCACATGGTTTTCCGCCTCAGATCCGCCAGCGTGGTCGCCGAGCCCGGCAGTTCGGAGCGGGCCGGGGCCCTCAACCCGTCGAGGAAGAGCTGGAGATGGCGGTGGACGAAGGTGTCCGCGTCGAAGCAGCCCGTGCCCGGGAGGGGGCGGCTGAGCTGGGACAGCGCGATCATCAGGTCGCCGACGCCGATGTCCGTACGCACGAGACCGGAGGAGCGGCCGGCGGCCAGCAGGGCCTCGACGGCCTCCTCCAAGCTCGCGCGGGAGTCGAGCAGTTCGGGGTGGTCGTGGTCGAAGTCGCTGGAGAGCACCGGGCACAGGGAGCCGATCCGCTCGTCCGCCGCCGCGTGCGTGAAGCGGCACAGGGCGGCGAAGGCGTCCGGCTCCTCGGCGAGCGAGTCGACGGCCAGACCGGCCACCCGGTCCAGGCCGAAGAGCACGACGTGGTGGATCAGGGCCGGACGGTCGGGGAAGTGCCGGTAGAGCGTGGCGTTGCCCACGCCGGCCCGGCGGGCGATCTCGTCGAGCGGGGCGGCCGGGCCGAACTCCACGAGCGCGTCGCGGGCGGCGGTCAGGATGCGCTCCCGGTTGCGGACGGCGTCGGCGCGCGGGCGCGGCACCCCGTCCGCACCGGCCCGGGCCCGCTTGCCCGCGACCTTGCCCGCCGCCTTGACGGCGGCCTTGACCTTGCCCGCAGCCGCACCCACGACCGCGCAGGCGCCCGTAGCCGTAGGCGTAGCCGTTCCCGTAGCCGCGCCCGCGCCCGCACCCGTACCCGTACCCGCGGTCGGAGCCGTGAGGTCGAGGGCGGCCTCCGGGCCCGGTACGGGCAGGGCCGCCGGATCGGTGGTGGCGGGGCTCTTCATGGACGGCTCCCTGAGGGGTGACGCGTACGGGCGGGCGGGTCGCCCGTCCCGCGCGAAACGGGGAGCGACTCCCCGGTTCATGGGGACTCTGGTTCAAACGGGGAGAGGGTCCCCGCTTATTTCACTCTCCCGTGTGACCTGGGTCACATGCAGCCGAGGCTTTTGATCTCGTTTGGCCTCTTCCGACGCGCGAGCCCGCCCCAGCCGTCGGAGGGTGAGGCCACAGAGCGCAGTCCGGACCCGGCCGGCTGCCGCGGACCCGAAGGCCGATCTCCATGTCGCAGACGCGCCACCGGATACGCAAGCCAAGCCGCACCAGCGTCTACATCGGCATCACGGCGCTGGCCCTCGGCATCACGGCGACGGCGAGCGCGGGCATATCCAGCCGCAGCCATTCGGCGGCCGGGCCGGTGGGCGCGACCAGCGCCGAGGCGCTGCTCGCCCCGTGCCGGATCTCCGGCGCGATGGGCGTGCAGATGTCCGAAGGACTGCCGACCTCGCCGGGGTACTCGCGCTCGACCGGCGAGGTCCGGGCGCTGAACCTGATGATCGACTTCCCCGACGCCAAGGGCGAGGGCACGGCGGCCGACCGGCTGGCGGAGTTCTTCCCGCAGACCTCCGACTGGTTCCGCACCAGCTCCTACGGACGGCTGACCTACCGGTCCGAGGCGCCGATAAAGAACTGGCTGCGGATGCCGATGCCGTTCGCGGCGTACGGCATCGAGCGGGGTTCGGCGTACGAGCCCGGCTACCGCCAGCTCGTCGAGCACATCATCAAGACCTCCGACGCCGAGGTCGATTTCTCCCGGTACGACCTGATAAACATCCTCGTCACGCCGAACGCCGGCCCCTCCGCCCTGGACACCGTCCTCTCCGTCACCTTCTCCGGCAACGGCGAGGCCCCGATGGCCGACGGCGTCCCGCTCGCCAACACGTCCTTCGTCTACAGCCGCCAGGACGACGGCTCCGGCACCTACCGGGAGACGGGCTACCGCGTGCTCCCCCACGAGAACGGGCACGTCTTCGGCCTGCCCGACCTCTACACCGCCGACGGCGGCGGCACGGTGGGGCACTGGGACATCATGAGCGAGGACTGGGGAGCCAACAACGACCTGCTGGGCTGGCACAAGTGGAAGCTGGGCTGGCTCGACAGCAACCAGATCAGCTGCGCCGGGAAGTCCGGGGTCAGCGACCACGTACTGAGCCCGCTGGCCGTGGAGGGCGGCACCAAGCTGGCCTTCATCCCCGTCTCGGAGAGCGCCGGCTTCGCCGTGGAGGTCCGTACCCGTGCCGGGAACGACGAGGCCGTCTGCAAGCCCGGCGTGCTCATCTACAAGGTGGACTCCGAGGTGGACACCGGCCGCGGGCCCGTCACCGTCTCCGACAGCTCCGGCGCGAGCGGCGGCTGCACCCGGCGGTCCAACGTGCACGCGGAGCTCTCGGACGCGCCGTTCCGGCCGGGCGAGACCTTCACCGACGAGAAGTCGGGCATCAGCGTCTCGGTCGTGGGCGAGCTGCGCAACGGCAGCTACCAGGTCCGGGTCACCCGACCGTAGGGGCCGCGGGCGCCGTACGGGACGAGCAGCGGCTCCAAGTGCTGACGCTCGGCCCGCCGACAAGCGACCTACGGCCCCCCGCCGGACCGGATCCGTCCGGCGAAGGTTGAAGCTCGACCCGTGTAACGACGTAGTAAGGAGTCTCGTGAAGGCCTTCGCGCTGCGCCGTACCGGCGAGCCGCCCGCCGTGCTGGACCGGCCCGTCCCCCATCCCGGGGCGGGCGAGGTCCTCGTACGCACCACGGCCGCGCTCATCTGCGCCTGGGACGGGCACACCGCCGCCGGGGCGCCCACCGGGCTCGGCCACGAGGCCGTCGGCGTCGTCGAGGCCGTCGGCCCCGGGGTCTGCCCCTCCTACGTCGGCCGGCGCGTCGGCGTCGAGGGCCACGGGAGGCTCGCCGAGTTCTTCCGCGCCCCGGCGGCCGGGGCCGGGCTGGTCCCGCTCCCCGACACCATCTCCGACCACCAGGCCCTCTACGCGGCGGGCGCCCTCCCCACCGGCTTCGCCGCCGCCGAACAGTCCGGGCCTCCCCCGGGCGGGAGCGTGGTCGTCTTCGGCCAGGGCGCGGTCGGACTCAGCGCGACCATCGCGGCCGGCCGGCTGCGCGGGGCCCGCGTCATCGCCGTCGAGCCGGAGATGAAGCGCCAGCGCCTCGCCCTGCGGTTCGGGGCCGACGTGGTGATCGACCCGGCCTACGAGGACACCACCGAGCGGATCATGGAGCTGACCGCCGGCGCCGGCGCCGACCGCGCGATCATGGCGACGGCCGCGCCGGCCGCCGCGCGGGCCGCCCGCGCGGGGCTCTCGGGGAGCGGGAAGATCACGTACGCCCGCTGCCGGCCGCCGCAGAGCAGCGGGGCGCGGCTCGCGCGGGCGCTGCACCTGATCGGGGACGGGCTGGTGGACCCGACGGTGATCACCACGCACGAGTTCCCGTTCGACCGGGTCGGGGAGGCCTTCGGACGGCTCGCCGCGAAGGAGCCGGGGATGATCAAGCCGGTCATCCTCTTCCCGCGTCCGGCCGCCTCCGCCTCCGGTTCCGGTTCCGCTTCCGCCTCCGGTTCCGCCTCCGCCTCCGGTTCCGCCTCCGCCTCCGCTTCCGTCAGCGACCACAAGGAGATCCGAGCATGAGCAGCACCCCCGAAGAGCGCCTGGCCGCCGCCGGGCTGAAGCTTCCGCCGACGCCCTCGCCGGTCGCCGTGTACGTCCCCGCCGTGCAGAGCGGGCACTACGTGTACACCTCCGGCCAGCTCCCGATGGTCGACGGCGCGCTCCCCCTCACCGGGAAGGTCGGCGCCGAGGTCACGGCGGAGCAGGCCAAGGAGCTGGCGCAGCAGTGCGCGCTGAACGCGCTGGCGGCCGTCGCCTCCGTCGCCGGGGACCTCTCCAACGTGAAGCGGGTGGTCAAGGTGGTCGGCTTCGTGGCCAGCGACCCGCGCTTCACGGGACAGCCCGGCGTGCTCAACGGCGCGAGCGAGCTGCTGGGCACCGCCTTCGGCGACGCGGGCATCCACGCCCGCAGCGCGGTCGGCGTGAGCGTGCTGCCGCTGGACGCACCCGTCGAGGTGGAGCTCCTCGTCGAACTGCACGCTCCGATGGGGCTCTAGGCCGTCCCTTGCCGATCAGGCCCGGGCTCGGCTGAACTCGGCCGGTCTCGGCCGGACTCGGTCGCACCCAGCCGGACCCGGCCGGACCCGGTCGTACCCGGCCGTCACCGATCCCACGAACCGGGGCGCTCGAACTCACCCCGATTTACGTGGAATTACCCCACCGTAAAGGTCTGACCTGCGGTTCTGTGGGGAGCCTTCGCGATCGTGATCCCGGCTGCACATGGCAGGGTGGGGTCATGAGGCTCCGTGATCTGCTGTCGTCCGAAGAGGCCCACGCGCCTGCGGACCCGTGTCTGCTGCGCCTGCTGGGCCTGCCCGGCGGCGAGCGGGACCTCGACCGGCCCGTCCTCGGAACGGTGACGATCGACCTGCCCGACCCCGGGCGCTTCGTGTCCCCGGGGGACCTGGTGCTGTCCGGACTGGCCTGGCACCACAAGGACGCGGGGACCGAACGGGCCGACGCGTTCGTCCGCGTGCTCGTGGAGGCGGGCGCCGTGGCGCTGGGCGCGGGCGAGGCGCAGTTCGGCCACGTCCTCGACGATCTGGTGGAGGCCTGTGCCCGGTACGGGCTGCCGCTGCTCGCGGTGGGCGTGGAGGTGCCGTTCACCTCGGTCACCGAGTACGTGGCGCGCGGCCGGACCGAGGAGCGGATCGGCGGTCTCGCCGCGCTCGTGGACCGGCACCGGCGCTTCAGCACCGAGCGGCAGGCCGGGGCGGGGGCCGAAGCCCTCCTCGAACTGCTGCTGGCCGAGCTGGACCTGCACGCGCACATCCTCTCCCCGACCGGCCGGCAGATCGCGGGCGCGCGGCCGCCGCTGCCCGAGAAGACGGCCTCGGCGCTGGCCGGGCGGTTCCTGGCCGCCGAGCGGGCGGGCGAGCGGGCCCCGCACCGTACCGTCGCGCGCGGGACGGCCTTCTCCCTGTTCCCGGTCCGTTCCGGGGCCGGGGCCGGGGCCGGGGCCGGAGAGGGGGAGCGCGCTCCCGGTGCGTCGCTGACCGACTGGCTGATCGCCGTCGAGGCCGACACCGCCGACTGGAACGGCGAACGCATCGACCTGCTGGGCCGGCTCGCCCGGCTGGTCGCGGTGGAGCGCGGCGGCCGCGACACCGACCGCACGATGCGGCGGCGCGCCGCCGAACGACTGCTGGCGCTGGCCGGTTCGGCCGCTGCCGTGGAGGGCGGGCAGGCGCTCTTCGAGGAAGAGGAGGCGGCGGCCGCCCGGCTCACGGCCGGGGCCGGGCGGGAGGCCGGGGAAGGCGGCCCGCAGGGCCCGCTGCGCTGGCAGGCCGTATCGGCCCGGCTGGACGCGCCGGGCGGGCCCGGGTTCCCCGTGGCCGCGTCCGTACGGGACCTGCTGGAAGAAATCCTGCTGCATCCGCGCTGCCTGGGGCCCGACGCCGGTGCGCGGCTGGCCGTCACGGCGGCCGGGGACGGGGCCGAGGCCGTCGCCTTCGTGCTCGTCGACGCGGACGCCCTGCTGACCCCGGACGCGGTCGTCCGGGTCGCCGGCGGTTCGCTGCCGCGCGGACTGCGGGCCGGGGAGCGGCTGGCCTTCGGGGTCAGCGATGCGGTGGGCGGGGCCGCGGAGCTGCGGCACGCGCTCGCGCAGGCCCGTAACGCCCGTCAGGTCACGGCCCCTTCGGAACCGGTCGCCGCCTGCGGGCCGGACGATCTCGCCGCGCACGTCATGGCGCTGCTGCCGCTGATCCCGGCCGAGGTCCGGCGGGAGTTCAGCCGCCGGCTGCTGGCCCCGCTGACGGACTACGACCGGCGCTACCGCTCCGACCTGGTGCCCACCCTGCGGTCCTTCCTGGAACACGACGGCTCCTGGGCGCGTTGCGGGGAGGCACTGCACCTGCACGTGAACTCGCTGCGCTACCGGATCAGCCGCATCGAGGCACTGACGGGCCGCAACCTGAGCCGGCTCGAGGACAAGATGGACTTCGCCGCGGCCCTGCACATGGGCTGAGCCGACACCGAGGGGGATCCCGCGCATGACCCGCCACATCGAGTTCGAGCGACTGCACAACTTCCGCGATCTGGGGGGCTACCGCACGGAGGACGGCTCCGCCGTCGCCTGGGGCGCGCTCTACCGCGCGGACTCGCTCGGCAAGCTCGCGGGCACCGACTGGGACCGGTTCCTGGACCTCGGCGTGCGGACGGTCATCGACCTGCGCTACCCCTGGGAGATCGAGGCGAAGGGGCGGATACCGGAGCCCGAGCGGTTCACGTACGCCAACCTCAGCATCGAGCACCGGCCGTACGACCAGGCCGAGATCGACCCGGACACCGACCCGTGGCGGTTCCTCGCGGACCGGTTCGCCGAGGTCGCCGAGGACGGGGTGGCGGAGATCCGCGCCGCGATCGAGCTGCTCGCGGAGGGACCGGGCCCGGCGGTCTTCCACTGCACCTCGGGCAAGGACCGCACCGGGCTGATCGCCGCGCTCGTCCTGACCCTGCTCGGCGTGGACGAGGAGCAGATCCTCGCGGACTTCGCCCTGACCGAGCTGGCCACGGCCCGGCTGACGGCCGACTGGCACACCGCCAACCCGGGCCGCACCATGCGCTGGCCCTCGTACGGCCGCGCCCCCGCGCAGATCCTGCGCCTGACCCTGGCCGACCTCACCACCCGCCACGGCTCGGTCCACGCCTACCTCACGGACACCGTCGGCATCACCCCGCCCACGACGACCCGCCTACGGGACCGCTTCCTGACCCGGTGACCCCGGCCGGCGCCGGCGCGGCTCAGGCGGCTCTTGCGGCGTGGGTCGTGGTGTTGCCGGCCAGGCGTTGGTAGGCGTAGGCCGCCGAGACCAGGGTCATGTGGCGGTGCCAGCCGGGGAAGGAGCGGCCCTCGAAGTCCTGGATGCCGTGGTGTTCGCCCATGGCGGCGACCGTGTCGACCGCGCCCTGGAGCAGCTGCGTCAGCGTGAGCAGTTCCTCCATGCGGCGGTGGACGAGGTTGGTGAGCCAGATGCGCGAGGGGCGGCGGCGGGCGGGTTCCCATTCGGCGAAGAGCAGGCCCGGGGTGACCGTGCGGGTGCCGTCGGGGCGCAGGACGGGGGTCCTGACGGGGACGGAGACCACCTGGGCGCGCCGGGGGCGGCCGTCCGGGCCGAGCACGGTCGTGACGTGGGGGTGCCGGACTCCGCTGCGCAGCAGCTTCTGCCGGGCGGTCTCCAGGGCCGGGTGGCTGGTGGTGGACGGCCCCGCGGAGCGGAGGGGTGAGGGGTCGGGCAGCAGCTGGAGGTCGTCGGCGACGGCGAGTACGAAGCCGTGGCCGCTGCCGTTGAGCCGTTCGACGACCGGGCGGGCGTCGGGGGTGGAGCCGACGTCGGCGACGACCGGAGCGGCCACGACCGACGAGTGCGCCGACAGCGCGTCGACCAGGCCCACCGTGTGGGCCCAGTGCGGCCGGAACGGGACCGAGTCGGGCACGCGCGCCCTCCGTCGTGCCTCCGGGTCCTTCGTCCACCGCTCCGGCAGGTGCAGCCGCCATCCGACGGGCAGGTGCTCGCGGCCTCCGGACAGGAACAGTCCCACGCTGAGCTGGCAGTTGATGGTGCGGTCGAGTTCGGGGACGAAGCGCCGGTGCACGCCGACCGAGTGGGTTCCGCGCTTGGGCAGCACCGCCGGGACGACGGTCCACGCCTGCGGGGTGAAGCGGCCGTCTATCCAGCGCGCGAGCTCCTGCCGGGTCTCGTTCCAGTCCCAGGGGCTGGTGTTCACGAACTGCTGGAGCGACTGCGAGGCGGTGGCGGACGTGGTGACGGTCTCCGCCATGCGGCGCACCGACTTCCGTCCCCGCGTCGCCAAGAGGCCCCGCAGGTAGACCTCGGCCCACTTCATCTGGTCCGTGCGCGGCAGCTGTGCGAACAGCTCCTGGCTGAACGCCGAGACCGACGTGCGGTCGCCCGCCGGTCCACGACCGATCACTCCTGTCACGGCCATGCCGATACCCCCTTCGTCCTCCACGCGACTCCCGATAGCCAGAAGCATAGAGAACGTTCTCTTTTATTTCTCGCTCTCGGTCCTACTTCCTGTAGTCGGCCCTCCGGCGGGCGCCGCGCGCCGCCAGGATGCTCCGGGGGGTGTCCCCGCATGCCCGCGTAGAAAGATCCAGAAGATGCAGGAGCGCGCCGCCCGCACACGCAGCGCATTGATCCAGGCCGCGGCGCTGGAGTTCGAGCACCGGGGGTACGAAGGGGCGTCGCTCTCCCGGATCAGCGAGAGCGCCCTCACCTCGATCGGCGGGCTGACCTTCCATTTCCGTACGAAGAAGGCGCTGGCCGACTCCGTCCGCTCGGCCTCCCGGGTGAGCACGGCGCGGCACGTGAACGAGGCCCTGACGAGCCCGGAGCCGCCGATGGTGGCCCTCGGATCCCTGGTCACGGCGCTGATGCGGCGTCTGGAGACCAGCGTGGAGGCCCGCGCCGCGGCCCGGCTGCGGCGCGAGCGGCACGGCTCCGGGACCGCCGGCCGCCCCGAGGCCCACACCTGGGCGCCGGCCCTGAGGTTCCTGCTCGCCCGCGCCCACGCCTCGGGGAACCTGCGGGCCGGCGTGGCTCCCGGTGTGGCCGAGGCCCTGATCGTCCGGCTGGTAGAGGGCACCGAGCTGTCCGCCCGCGGCCTCCACGGCGGTGCGGACGGCTGTCCGCACGCGCCGTCGGCCGAGCAGGTGTGGGACCTGCTGCTGACCGCGATCGCCCGGCCGGGGGCCGGGGTCTGACACCGTCAGCGCAGGACCAGGTCACCCTGGATGTCGGCGAGCGACCGGTTCTTCGTCTCCGGCACCTGACGGCCGACGAAGACGAGCCCGCCCGCCGCCACCGCGGCGAAGGTCCAGAAGACCCAGGACACGCCCACGGCGTCGGCGACCGGCAGGAAGAGCTGCCCGACGACGAAGTTGGCGGCCCAGTTGACCAGGGCGCACAGGGCCCCGCCGCGGGCCCGCGCCTCGGGCGGGAACAGCTCGGCGGCCAGGATCCAGAACACCGGTCCGAGCCCGATCGCGAAGCTGCCGACGTACGTGATCATGCAGATCAGGGCGATCACGTTGGTCACGGGTCCCGCCGGGACGCTCATGGCCGCGCCCAGGGTGACGAGCGATACGGCCATGCCCGCGAGGGAGAACAGCAGCAGGGGGCGGCGGCCGGCCCGGTCGATGAGCGGGACGGCGGCCACGGTCATGACCACGTTGACCACGCCGATGAAGACCGCGTACTGGATGGAGTCGGAGGCCGGGAGTCCGGCCCGGGCCATGATGCTCGGGGCGTAGTAGATGATGCTGTTGATCCCGCCGAACTGCTGGACGGCCGCCAGCGTGAGGCCGATCAGCAGCGCACGGCGCACCGCGGGGTGGGCCGGGGCCTTCGCGGCTGCCTTCGTACGGGACTGCGTACGGGCGTCCGGGCGGCGGCGGAGCCACTCCGGGCTCTCCGGGATGAAGAAGGTGCCCAGCAGCATGACCGCGGAGGGGATCAGCCCCACCGCGAACATCGCGCGCCAGTCGGCGCTGCCGGCGAAGGCCAGGTTCACCAGGTACGACACCAGGATGCCCACGGTGAGCAGGACCTGGTTGGCGGTCACCAGGCGGCCCCGCAGGCGGGGCGGGGCGATCTCGGCGAGGTACAGCGGGACCACCGTGGAGGCGCTGCCGACGGCCAGGCCGAGGATCGTCCGGGCCGCCACCATGCTCGCGAAGTCGCGGGCGGTGACGGCGGCGGCCAGCCCCAGCGTGAAGGTCGCCGCCACCGCGACGAGGACGCGCTTGCGTCCGAACCGGTCGGCGGGCCGCGCACTGCCCAGGGCCCCGAGGGCGGCGCCGAACAGCAGCGCCGAGATGACCGTCCCCTCCTGGAAGGAGGTGAGGGCGAAGTCCTCCTTCAGGAAGAGCAGCGCCCCCGAGATCACCCCGGTGTCGAAGCCGAACAGCAGCCCGCCGAGGGCGACGACCGCGGTGGCCGCGCCCAGCCGCCCCGGCGTCGGCGGGGCGGCCGGCGGCACGCCCCCGGGTGGCTGTGACTGATGGGGGATCCGTGGTTCCTGAGGGGGCTGCGGCGTCTGCGGTTGCGGTCGCACCACGGGCATCGGTGAGCGCGGGGCGTGCGAGGGGCCGAGGCCGCGCGCGTAGTCCTGCAGCCTCATGACACGCCCCCGCCGACCAGGGCCCTGCTCCGCGGGATCCCGGCGAACTCGGCCGGCTCCCCTTCCAGTTCCCGTACGACCTCCTCCGTACGGATGCCGAACCATCGCAGGCACGCCTCGAAGCGCTCGGCCTGCGCGGCCAGCCCCCGGTCCGAGCGCTGCGGCCCGGGCCGCAGCCGCGCCGCGGCGCCGAGCGACTCCACCGGGACGGCGAACGCGGTGTCCACGTCGGCCAGTTCGGCGGCGTAGTCGGTCTGGGCGCCGGCGGCGGGCGCGAGATCGCCGAGCTCCGTCCAGACCAGGCGCAGGGGCCGTGCTCCGGCCGCCGCGAGGGCCTCCCATTCCGGCGAGGTGCGGGGATCGAAGATCCGGGCGCTCGCCCGGCGGGCCAGCCGGGCCGCGAGCAGGGCCGCGGTCCCCCGCAGCGCCTTCGCCTCCTCGCCGCCGGCCCGGTCCAGGAGCGCGTCGATCCGGATGTCGAGGGGCCGCAGCCCGAAGGCCACCGTCGAGGCGAGGGCGGCGAGGTCGCGGCCTTCGGCGCGGGCCCGGGTCAGGGCCGACAGGTAGGCGGTGGCCGCCTGTTCGTACCGTCGGGCGGAGAAGCAGGTGGCCAGATGGACGGGGAGGTCCCTGGCGAGCAGGTCCTCCAGGGCGGCGACCCCGGAGCCGTTCGCCGGCAGGGCGACGACCTGGTTGGTGCGGTCCACCCGGCCGGCGAGGGCCGCCGCCCCGCGGACCAGCTCGGCCGCGTCCGGGGACACGAACGGCAGGTCGGGGGACGGCGGGAGGGTGAGCACCACCGTTCCGCGGCGGCCGCCGGTCCGGTCGTGGAGGGGGCGCAGTGCGTCGCACACCTGCCGCGCCGCGGCCACGCCGGTGTCCGGTCCGAGTCCGGCCGCGGCGATGGTGCCCGCGGCGCTCAGGGCCGAGAGCTCGCTCAGCCGGGTGCCTTCCGGCACGGAGTCCTGCAGGTCGAGCCAGAGCGTCACGGTCCCGGCGGCGGATCGCCCCCGTACGGTGCTCGTGTTCACGGTCCCTCCCAGGGGGTGTCGTGTGGATGGTGGGCAGCGTCCTCAGCCATGGGTGGCCAGACGCCGCGGGTCGTGGAGTACGGCGGCGACGTCCGCGAGGACCCGCGAGCCGAGTTCCCCGTCGACGAGCCGGTGGTCGAACGACAGGGCCAGCGTGGTCACTTGACGGGGCACGACCTTGCCCCGGTGGACCCAGGGGCGGGGGCCGATCGCGCCGAGGGCGAGGATCGCCGCCTCGCCGGGGTTGAGGATCGGGGTTCCCGTGTCGATGCCGAAGACACCGATGTTGGTCACGGTGAGGGTCCCGCCGCCGAGGTCGGCCGGAGTGGTCCGGCCCTCGCGGGCGGTGCTCACCAGGGCGTCCAGGGCCGCGGCGAGCCGCGGCAGGGTGAGGGACTGCGCGTCCTTGACGTTGGGCACGAGCAGTCCGCGCGGGGTCGCGGCGGCGATGCCGAGGTTGACGCGGTGCTTGAGGACGATCTCCTGCCGCTCCCCGTCCCAGGAGGCGTTGATCTCCGGGTGGCGGCGGACGGCGAAGAGCAGGGCGCGCACGGCGAGGAGGAGCGGGCTCACCCGGACCCCGGCGAACTCGGGGTCCTTCCTCAGGCGTTCTACGAGCTTCATGGTGCGGGTGACGTCGACCGTGACGAACTCCGTCACGTGGGGAGCCCCGAAGGCGCTCTCGGTCATGGCCCGGGCCGTCGCCTTGCGCACTGCGGTTGCGGGGATCCGTGTCTCGTATGCCGCGTCGTCACGGCCGGAGGCGTCCGGTGCGGACGCCTGTACCGCTGGTACCGATGCCGGTTCCGCGGCCGGTGCCGATACCGATGCCGTGGCCGCCGTACGCACGTCCTCGCGGGTGATGTCCCCGTGCGGCCCGCTGGGGCGCACCCGGCCGAGGTCCACGCCCAGGTCCCGGGCGAGCTTCCGTACCGGCGGCTTCGCCTTCGGCCGGTCGGCGCCGGTCACGACCGGGGCGGGGGCGACGGCCGGGGCGACGGCCGGGGCGGAGGCCGGGGCGGAGGCGGGAGCCCCCGCGGCCGGGCGCCGGGGGCGGCGGGAGGTCGGGGCGGCGGCCGCCCCGTACCCGACGAGGACCGGCTGCCGGGCGGGCCCGGCCGGAACCGGTTCGGCCGGAGCCTGCGCCGCGGCCGGGGCAGAGGCGGCCTCCGGGGCCTCGCCGGCTCCCTCCGGGGCCACGGTGATGATGACCTCGCCCACGTCGACCGTCGTCCCCTCCGGGAACCGGAGCTCGCGCACCACCCCCGCGAACGGAACGGGCAGCTCGACCATGGCCTTGGCCGTCTCGATCTCGCAGACCACCTGGCCGTCCGTGACCGTGTCCCCCACGCCGACGTGCCAGCGGGCTATCTCCGCGTCCTGCAGCCCTTCACCGACGTCGGGCAGGCGGAACTCCTGGTACCGGACCATGGTGTCCGTCATCGTGTGTCCGTCATCGTGAACAGCCCCTTCAGGCGGCGAGTGCGCGGTCGACCGCGTCCAGCACGCGGTCGAGTCCCGGGAGGTACTCGTCCTCCAGCCGGGACGGCGGATAGGGAGTGTGGTAGCCGCCGACCCGCAGGACGGGGGCTTCCAGGTGGTAGAAGCAGCGCTCCGTGATCCGGGCGGCGATCTCCGCGCCGGCGCCGAAGAAGACCGGTGCCTCGTGCGCCACGACCAGCCGGCCGGTCCGGCGGACCGAGCGGGTGACGGTGTCGAAGTCGATCGGGGAGATCGACCGGAGGTCGACCACTTCCAGCTCGTGGCCCTCCTCGGCGGCCACCGCCGCCGCGTTCAGGCAGGTCGCGACCATCGGCCCGTAGGCCACGAGCGTGAGGTCCGTGCCCTCGCGCACCACGCGTGCGGTGGGGGGTCCGGGGCGGGCTGCGGGCCGGGTGTCGACCGTGCCCTTCTCGTAGTAGCGGCGCTTGGGTTCGAGGAAGATCACCGGGTCGTCGCTCCGTACGGCTTCCTGGAGCATCCAGTAGGCGTCGGAGGGGGTGGCCGGCGACATGACGCGCAGTCCGGGTACGTGCGCGAACAGCGCCTCCGGGGACTCCGAGTGGTGTTCCACGGCGCCGATCCCGCCGCCGTACGGGATGCGGATCACGACCGGCAGCCGGACCCTGCCGCGCGAGCGGGCGTGCATCTTGGCGAGCTGGGTGACGATCTGGTCGTACGCCGGGAAGACGAACCCGTCGAACTGGATCTCCACGACCGGCCGGTAGCCGCTCAGGGCCAGCCCGATCGCGGTGCCGACGATCCCCGACTCGGCCAGCGGGGTGTCCATCACGCGGTGCTCGCCGAAGTCCTTCTGCAGGCCGTCGGTCACCCGGAACACCCCGCCGAGCCGGCCGATGTCCTCTCCCATGAGGAGGGTCTTGGGGTCCTCGACGAGGGCGGTGCGCAGGGAGGCGTTGAGCGCCGCCACCAGGGTCATCCGCTCGCCGGCCAGCGTGGTGGTCGTCATCTCATCCCTCCTGGGCGAAGGCCGCCCGGAAGACGTCGAACGCTTCGCGTTCCTCGTCGACCAGGGCGTGCGGTTCGGCGTAGACGTGGTCGAAGAGGTTGCGCTCGTCGGGCGTGGTCATGGAGCGGACGCCCTCGCGGACCCGCGCGGCCAGCGCCTCGCCGGCCGCCTCGGTCTCGGCGAAGAAGGCGTCGTCCGCGGCGCCCTCGGCCCGCAGCAGCCGTTCGAGGCGCAGCAGCGGGTCCTTGGCCCGCCAGCTCTCCACCTCGGCCGCGTCCCGGTAGCGGGAGGGGTCGTCGGAGGTGGTGTGGGCGCCCATGCGGTACGTGAAGGCCTCGATCAGGGTCGGTCCTTCGCCGCGGCGGGCCCGTTCCAGCGCCCACCGGGTCACGGCGAGGCAGGCGAGGACGTCGTTGCCGTCGACCCGGACGCCGGGGAAGCCGAAGCCCTGGGCGCGCTGGTACAGCGGGACCCGGGTCTGCTTCTCGTTGGACTCCGAGATCGCCCACTGGTTGTTCTGGCAGAAGAACACCACCGGGGCGCCGTACACGGCCGCGAAGTTGAAGGCTTCGGAGACGTCTCCCTGTGCGGTGGCGCCGTCCCCGAAGTAGGCGACGACGGCGGATTCGGAGCCGTCCTTGGCCAGGCCCAGGGCGTACCCGGTCGCGTGCAGCGTCTGCGAGCCGATGACCAGGGTGTACAGGTGGAAGTGGTGCTCCTGCGGGTCCCAGTCGCCGTGGTCGACCCCGCGGAAGAGCCGCAGCAGGGCGAGGGGGTCCATGCCCCGGCCCAGCGCGACGGCGTGTTCGCGGTAGCTGGGGAAGGCGTGGTCGTCCTCCCGGAGGGCCCGTGCCGAGCCGACCTGGGCGGCCTCCTGCCCGAGCAGCGAGGGCCACAGGCCCAGTTCGCCCTGGCGCTGGAGGGTCACCCCCTCCGCGTCGAACCGGCGGGCCAGCGCCATGTCCCGGTAGAGGGAGCGCAGTTCCTCCGGGGAGAGGTCGATCGCGTGCTCGGGGTGCGCCACCCGGGTGCCGTCCGGCGCGAGGAGGCGTATGCCGTCGCCGGTCACGCCCGGTTCCCGATGCCGAGGCCGGCCATGGACTCCGCGACGGCCTTGACGAGCGAGGCGGCCCGCTTGTCGTCGGGGCCGAGGGCGATGAGCCGGTTCATCACGTACGAGACGCCCGCGCGGGCGCGCGGCCAGGCCTGGTTGGCCGAGCCGCCGGCGCCGTCGTGGCCGAAGGAGTTTCCGTCGACGCCCGGGCGCGGGTTGGTCCGCAGCCGGTAGCCGCCCCCGCCGTAGACCATGGGGACGCCGATGAGCTGGTCGACCTTGCTGACGCGCGGGGCCCGCGCCTCGTCGAGCAGCCGGCGGGAGAGCAGGACCGGCGCCTGGTCGTACGGGCGGTCGGCGTCGGCGGCGAGGATGCCGTAGAACTTCGCGAAGGCGCGTGCGGAGCCGATGACGTTGGCCGCGGGGATCAGGCCGAGGCGGCGGTCCGGCCGGTTCCAGATCTCCTCGTCCTCGGGGAACGGGATCGGGTTCTGCCAGAGCCGCTGGGTGAGCGGGTCCTCGCTGGTGAAGTAGCCGCTGAACTGGTCGCGGAAGCCGGTCCCGTACTCGGTGCGCGCCACCGTGTGCTCCAGCTCCGGCGGGATGCCGAAGGAGATGTCGAGGCCGAGCGGGCCGGCGATCTCCTCCGCGAAGAACCGGTTCAGCCGGCGGCCGTCGACGCGGCGGATCACCTCGGCGACGATCCAGCCGGTCGCGTACGGGCCGTACAGGATGCCCTCCGCGCGCGGGTCGCTCTCCTGGGGCTGGTCGGCCAGCAGCTTCGCCATCGCCTCGGGGTCGGCCAGGTCGTCCTGGGACAGCCGGGCCGCGACGGCCGGCATCCGCGCCGTGAAGGTGACCACCTCGCGCAGGGTCACCCGCTCCTTGCCCTCGGCGGCGAACTCGGGCCAGTAGTGGGCGATCGGCAGGTCCAGGTCGACGACACCGCGGTCGACGAGGAGGAGCAGCGCGGTGGCGAGGATGCCCTTGCTGCCGGAGAAGATCAGCTGGCGGGTGTCGCCGTCCCACGGGGTGCCGCGGGTGGGGTCGGCGGCGCCGCCCCAGAGGTCGACGACGAGTTCGCCGTCGAGGGTCACGGCTACGGCCGCCCCCTGTTCGTCCCGCTCGGCGAAGTTGCGGGCGAACTCCTCGCGAACGGCTTCGAATCCGGGGGCCGCGTGGCCGTGAATCAGCGTGTTCTGGTCGATGGGCATGACGAAGGCGCTCCGATCGGAGGGAGGGGAGAGGAGGGAGGACGGGAGGGGCGGGCGAGGAGGGGCGGGCGAGGGGGCGGGCGGCGCGGATCAGGTGCGCGCGGGCACCCGTACGCGCGCGGGCGCGGAGGTCGGCAGGACCAGGCGCAGGCCGTCCTCGTCCGAGGCGGCGCAGGTGGTCCCGGTGAAGTCGGCGATCCGGGGGCGGCCCTCCGCGGCGTCGCCGCCGTGCTCGCCCACGACCACCGAGAAGCATCCGGCGGCTCCGGCGGCCAGCAGGCCCAGTTCGGCGTCCTCGAAGACGATGGCCGCCGAGGGGCTGACGCCGAGCAGGCCGGCGGCGGCCGTGAAGCCTTCCGGCGAGGGCTTGCCCTCGCGGACGTCGTCCGCGCTGACCAGGACCTCCGGAAGCGGAAGTCCGGCGGCCGCCATGCGGCGTACGGCCAGTTCCCGGCCGGCGGAGGTGACGACCGCCCAGCGGTGCGGCGGCAGCGCCGCCAGCAGTTCGGCGGCTCCCGGCACGGCTACGGTGCCGCTGGTGTCGGCCATGTCCTGGGCGACGAGCCAGGCCGTCTCCGCCTCCACGTCGGTGCCCGGCGGGGCGTGGGCGGCGACGGTCTCCGCCGTCCGCTGTCCGTGCGAGGAGGCCAGGATCTCGGCCGCGTCGAGGCCGTGCCGTGCGGCGAACCGGTGCCAGGTGCGTTCCACGGCGGCGGTGGAGTCCACGAGCGTGCCGTCCATGTCGAACAGCAGGGCGTGGGCGGTCAGTACGAGGGGCATGGTTGTGCCGCCTCCATTCTTCGTCGGTGCAGTCTGCGGGCGAACGCCCGGGCCCGTTCGAGGTCCGCGCGGAGCCGGGTCCCGTCCCCGTCGCGGTGGTCGTTCTCCAGCACGACCGCGTGCACGCCCGGCAGATGGCGTGCCACGGCGTCGACGGTCTCGTCGACCCGGCCGTCGCCGTCGCCCAGGAGCGGGCCCGGGGCGGTGGCGGCGGCTTCGGGGCCGTCCTTGAGGTGGATCTGGTCGGCGAGGAAGGGTGCCGTCGCCTCCACCAGATCGGGTACGTCGATGCCGGCGCCGACCGGGTTGTAGCTGTCCAGCAGCAGCCGGAAGGCCGGCGATCCGACCTCTTCGACCAGCCGCAGGGCCTGGTGCGCGGGCAGTACGTTCTCGTTGGCCAGGAGCAGGCCGTGGGCCTGCGCCTGCGCCGCCGCCCAGCGCAGCACCTCGGCGGTGCGCAGGAGCGCCGCCTCACCGTCGATGGCGCTGCGCCGGAAGCTCGGCAGGAACACCAGCGGGACGCCGAGTTCCCACGCCACGTCCAGCAGCCGGTCGATCACCGACCGGACCCGGGCGGCGGCCAGGGTGCCCGGTTCGGCGGTGAGGCCGATGTCGTTGAGCACGTTGGCCGCCACCCCGAGCGGGGTCACGCCGGCGGACGCGGCGGTGCGGCGCAGCCGCCCGACCGCTCCCCCGGCCGTTCCCGGCTTGTCCAGCCAGGGGCCGCGGCCGGGCCCTCCGAGGTCGAACTGGAGTCCCTCGACCCGGTGTTGGAAGGCCAGGTCCACGGCTGCTTCGCCGCGTACGGGGAGCCGCCAGTCGACGAGGCCGGTCACCGGGGGGCCCGGTGCACGACCCGGTGCGAGCCCCGGCCCGGGGTTCGGCGGGAAGCTCGGCGGGAGGCTCATGACGGGGTCTCCGTGCGCACGGCGAGCTTCACCAGCCGTCGCCCGTCGACGATCCGGCCCTCGTTGCGGGCGAGCCCGGTCAGGATGGCGGCCGCGCCCGCGAGGTCGGTCTCGTGCGTCACCAGGTCCCGGTAGCGCTCGGGGTCCCGGCACAGTTCGGCCGCCGCGTACTCCAGGTGCTCGTTGGCCACGCCGCGGTGGCCCAGGACCGACACCGTGCGGCCGTCGGCCGTGGTGAGCCGGGCGACGACGGGCGGTTCGGGCGTGCCGCCGCAGTTGGCGGCCCGTACCTCGGACAGGTCGATGCCGGGGAACCAGTCGCTGAACGCGGGCCGGCGCAGCCCGCCGACGAGGTCGACGGCGACCTCGGCGCCCTCCGTCGCGCCCAGGGCCAGGTCGAGGCTCGGCAGGGTCGCCGGGGCCGGGGTGGCGATCAGGACCGCCACCCGTCCCCGGTCCAGGGTCCCGGCGGGCGTGCCCGTCGCCAGGCCGTCCCGTACGACGCGGTGGTCGGCCCGGTGCGGTGCGTGCGCGCTCCACTCCAGGCCCGCCCGGGTGTGGTGCACGTGGACGGTCCGCACGGAGCGGCCCAGCCAGCGTGCGGCGGCGCGGACGGCGAGGTGTCCGACGGTGCCGTCGCCGATCACGAGCAGGGTGTCGGGCTCGTGCCGGGCCAGGGCGAGCAGGGCGTACCGTACGACCGCCAGGGGCTCGATCAGCGCGGGCAGGTTCCCCCCGGGCACCTCCTCCAGGGGGAGGACGAGGCCGCCGCTGACGGCGCTCTCCGGTACCAGCATGCGGGCCTGGAGCATCCCGTCGACGTTGTGCCCGAGCAGGAACGACGGGTCGGACGGGTGCGTGGGATTGACCACGACACGGGCGCCCGGCACCAGCCGGGGATCGGCCACGCCCGGTCCCGCCTCGACGATCCGGGCCACGCCTTCGTGGCCCAGGACCGGGGCGCCGTCCTCGCGCAGTCCCCGCAGGATCTGCAGGTCGGTACCGCACACACCGGCGACGAGGGGCGCGACGCTGAGCTCCCCGGGGCCGGGCGCGGGGGTGGGCCGCTGACGCAGGTGCGTCGCCTCCCCCTCCCGTACGACCGCCGGGTGCGTGGCGGGCGCGGTGGGTTCGGTGGCCGTGGCGGCCTCGGCCTGCGCGCCGCTTCCGGCGGGCCGCTCCGCGTCCAGGGCCGCGAGGCCCGCCCCGATGAGGCCGTTCGCCTCGCCCGGGGCGCACACGGTGATGCGGTCCGTCGCCCAGTCCGGGGCGCGTTCCCCGGTGAGGTAGAGCCCTTCGCGGCGCAGATGGCCGAGGACCGAGGCCTTGTAGTGCGCGCCGAGACCGCTGGCCACCCCGCCCGTGAGGGCGAGTTCGTCGAGCTCCGGGTCGAGGCAGAGCGCGCTGCGCAGGACGTCGGCGACGGGCGCCGTGGACGCGTCGAGCAGTTCGGAGGCGAGCGGGTCGCCCGCGTCCAGGGCGGCGTGCAGCGCCGGTTCGAAGGCGGCGCCCTCGGCCGTCGCGCGGCCCAGGTGCGAACGCTCCCAGCGGCCGGGGGCGCGCTCCCGCAGGACGTCGGCCATCCGGCGCAGGCCCGGACCGGAGGCGTACGAGGACACGTGCCCGGGCCGGCCGCAGTCGCAGAGCAACTCGACGGGCTCGCCGGCCAGTACGGCCGAGGCGGGCAGGTGGCCCACCTCGCCCTGCAGCCCGCAGCCGTCGGTGGCGATCGTGCCGCTGCGCAGGTCCACGGTGCGGCAGGCGATGCCGGAGCTGATGGTCATCAGCAGCACCTTGCGGTGGGCGCGGCGGTGCGGCGCGGAGACGAAGTGCAGCAGGGCGGCGGTGACGTCGTTGACGATGTGCCACCGGACGTCGGGGCGCCGGCTGCGGAGTTCGCCGCGCAGGTCGAGCGGTGTGGTCTCGTCGCCGAACAGCGGTGCGGAGCCGTAGACGGTGCCGCTGCGGTGGTCGAGGGCGGCGCCGAAGGAGACGCCGGCCACCGAGCCGCCGGGTGTACGCGGAACCGCCGCGCAGAGGGTGGCGAGGAGGCGTTCGCGCAGTTCGGCCACGGGGGTGCCGGGATGCCGCAGGCGGCTCGGCGAGGGCTGGTCGAGGGTGTCGCCGAGTCCGTCGCCGGGCGACCAGGCGGCACTGCGCACATGGGTGCCGCCCACGTCGAGGACGGTGATCGGGCCCGGCGCGCTCACTGGGCCGGACCGTCCGCGTAGGCCCGTACGAACTCCAGGGCGCGGGCCAGCTCGTCGCCCGTGATGTCGTTGACGAAGACGCAGGAGCCGATCCCGTTGGTCAGCGGCAGGCGCTGGGCGCCGTCCCGGTGCTTGACGGCGTCGGCGAGGCCGACCACCAGCAGTTCGGGGGTGAACACCGGGTGGGTGAGCGGGAGTCCGCAGCCGGCGATGAGGGCCAGCGCGCGGTGGGCGTCGCTCTCGGACAGGTGGCGGCGGCCGACGGCCAGCGCCAGGCAGACGGCCATGTCGACGCCGACGGCCTCGCCGTGCAGCAGCGGCGGGTCGGCCCGCAGTTCCAGGGAGGGGCTGAAGGTGTGCCCGTAGTCGACCGAGCGTTCCAGGACGCCTTCCCAGAGGTTCGGCTCCAGCTCGTCGAGCATGCCGGCGATCGCCCGGGAGACGATCTCGCTCATCGCCGCACCGCAGTCGGCGAGCGAGTCGCTGGTGATCCGGGTGACGTTCTCCTCCAGCAGGTCGAAGAGCGCGCCGTCCTTGATGAGCGCCATCTTGATGATCTCGGCGAGCCCGTTGGCGATGTGCCGGGGCTCCACCGTGCGCAGGAACTCGGGGTCGATGAGGGTGACTTCGGGGGCGAAGTAGGTGCCGAGGCGGTTCTTGTGGGTGCCGTGGTTGACGCCGGTCTTCACGCCGACGCCCGCGTCGACCTGTCCGACGAGGGTGGTGGGGACCCGCACGTAGGGGGCGCCGCGGCGGTAGAGGCTCGCGGCCATGCCGACCACGTCCATCAGGACTCCGCCGCCGACCACGACCACGCGTTCGGTGCGGCGCAGGATGCCCATCTCGGTCATGGCCCGGGTCACCTCGACGACCTGTTCGAGGTTCTTGGTCTCCTCGTCGCCGGGCATGACCTTCCAGTACGCGTCGACCTGCCAGGCGTCGAAGTAGCCGCGCAGGCCCGGACCGTAGAGCTCGTCGACGGCCTGGTCGACGACGATCAGCGCGCGGACGGCGGTGCGGCCGTCGGCGCCGACCGAGCGGGCGAGGACCGGGTTGGCGGGGTTGAGGAGGCCCCGGGTCAGGGAAACCTCGTAGCCGACCGGCATCTGGGACTGGACGAACCACGTCAGGCCCGGCGGGCGGGGGATGTCGAAGGCGGAGGTGAGGCTGCTGCTCGGACGGGCCGTGATGATCTCGGACATCGTGGGAAGTACTCCGTCTGAAGGTCGGGGCGAGGTGGCGGAAGGGGCCGGCGAGAGGGCCGGCAAGGCCCCGGGCCGAAGGCTCCGCGCCGAGGGGCTCGGGGGTCTTCGGTCCCGGGGAAGGGCCCCGCCCCGCCGGTCCGGGGATCTTCCGGGACCGGCGGGGACGGAACGGATTCCGGTGGGGTTCACCCGGCCGGACGAGGGGGCGCGATCACGCCTCGGGGGCACCCAGGGGTGCGGGCAGGGCGTCGAGTTCGGCGACGTCCTGGTCGGTGAGGTCCAGCGCGGCGGCACCGGCGTTCTGGACGAGGTAGCGCTCGGTCTTGGTGCCGGGGATCGGGACGACGTGCTCGCCCTTGGTGAGCAGCCAGGCCAGCGCCACCTGCGCCGGAGCGGCCTCGTGCCGGTCGGCCACGGCGGTCACCGCGTCGACGATCGCCTTGTTGTGCGCGAACGCCTCTTCGGTGAAGCGCGGCTGGGTGGTGCGCCAGTCGTCCTTGGGCAGGTCGGCCGGGTTCGTGAAGGCGCCGGTGAGCAGACCGCGGCCCAGCGGCGAGAAGGGCAGGAAGGCGATGCCCTGCTCGACGGTGTACGGGAGGACGTCGGCGAAGGCGTCCCGGGTGAACAGCGAGGCCTCGGACTCGACGGCGGCGACCGCGTGCACGGCCTGCGCGGCGCGCACCTGCTCCAGGCTCACCGCGGAGAGGCCCAGCGAGCGGATCTTGCCCTGGCGCACGAGCTCGGCGAGGGCGCCCCAGCTCTCCTCCAGCGGCACCTGCGGGTCGACGCGGTGCAGGAAGTACAGGTCGATGTGGTCGGTGCCCAGGCGGCCCAGGCTGGCCTCGACCGCGGCGGTCAGGTGCTCGGGACGGCCGTTGAGGCCGATGCCGTTCTCGTCGACGACGAGGCCGCCCTTGGTGGACAGCACCACCTCGTCGCGGCGGCCCTTGATGGCCCGCCCGACGAGGTCCTCGTTGGTGAACGGGCCGTACACGTCGGCCGTGTCGATCAGGTTGACGCCGAGGTCGAGGGCGCGGTGGATCACCGAGACGGAGGCGTCGTCGTCCCAGCCGTGCGGGTCGTAGCCGAAGGACATGCCCATGGTGCCGAGACCTACGCGGCCTACTACGGGACCGCCGTTGCCGAGGGTGGTGGTACGCATTGGGGTTCTCTCCTTGGAAAGGGGGGGTGTGAGGGTGAAGGTGGTGTGGGGGGTGTGGGGGGGGTGGGGGGGGTGGCCCGGCGTCGGGTCAGGGGCGGATCGACTGCCGGTGGTGGAAGATGTTCCGCGGGTCCCAGGCACGCTTGACCTGCTGGAGCCGGGCGTAGTTGCCCTTCCAGTACAGGTCGTGCCACGGCACGCCGGAGGTGTTGACGGCCGGGTCCGAGAGGTCGCCGTCGGGGTAGTTGATGTAGCAGCCGTCGGTGACCCCGTTGGGGACCGGGACGCCGCCGGTGTCGGCGTAGACCTCGCTGAAGGCGTTGCGCACCCAGGCGATGTTCTTCGCGTCGTCCTTGGTGTCGTACCAGAGGCTCTCGAAGTTGGTCTTCATGATCGCGTCGCGCTGGGCGACCGCCGTGGCGGTCGGCGAGACGGACGCGATCCGGCCGCCGGAGGCGGAGAGCACGATCCCGGCGAAGGGGCTCGGCAGCTCCGTGTTCGTGAGGTTGCGGTACATGGCGTCGATCTGCCGCTGGGGGGTCGCCGTGCGCAGGTGGGAGGACTTGTGGATGCCGCGGGTGGTCGGGTCCAGCTGGGTGGCGGAGATGGAGCCGATGTAGCGCGTGCCCCGCAGCCACGGCTGCAGCTTGGTCGTGGTGTACGCGGAGTCGAGCACGCCCGACGAGCGCCGCGTCGCCGAGCTCAGGCCCAGCGCCAGGTCCATGCCGGCGAGGAAGTCGGAGAGGACGGCCGCGGCGTTGGGGAGCGAGGCGTCCAACTGGACGACCGCGCCCAGGGAACCGCTGTCGCGGTGGTTGAGGAGCAGCCAGGAGTAGAGCGAACCGGCCGTGGTGCCCGCCGTGTTGTTCTGCTCCAGCCACTTGCCCCAGTAGGTGACCAGGCGGCTGAAGCCGTCCTGCGTGACCTTCTCCCAGGGCCAGTTGGCCAGGGTCAGGTAGATCTCGGACGGCGCCTTGGGCAGCAGTGACTCCGGGCCCCCGGTGGCGCCCGGGGTGCGGAACCAGAAGCGGGTGACGATGCCGAAGCTGCCGCCGCCACCGCCGGTGTGCGCCCAGAACAGATCGCGCAGCCGGGCCTCGGTGGAGTCCCGTGCGGCGATCACGCTGCGGACCGTGCCGTCCGCGTTGACGACCACGACCTCCACGGCGTGCAGGTGGTCGACGGTCAGTCCGTGCTGGCGGGAGAGGTTGCCGAACCCGCCGCCGGTGATGTGTCCGCCGACGCCGACGCTGTGGCAGATGCCGCCGGGTATGGTCACGCCCCAGCCCTCGTAGAGGGCTTCGTAGACGTCGAGCAGGGTGGCGCCGCCGCCGACGCAGAAGGCGTTCATCGCCGTGTCGAAGCTGACCTGGTTCATCAGCGAAAGCTTTATGTTGATCTTGATGTCGGCATTGAAGACGAAGTCTTCGAAGCAGTGCCCGCCGCTGACCACCGAGAGCTGCTTGGAGGTGGTGACGGCCTCGCGCACCGCGGCGACGACCTCGGCCGTGGTCCTCGGCAGCACGATCTTCTCGGGGCGGGCCTGCCAGCGCTGGTTCATGCCCGAGGTGAGATCGGGGTACCGGGAATCGGCCGGGACCACCGTCACACCGGTCGCCTGGGCGCCGGCCGCGCCCGCCTCCCCGGCGCTGCCGGCCTCCGCGGCACGTGCGGCGGGGGCCTGCACCAGTCCGCCGGCGGCGGCGGCCAGGGCCATTCCCGATCCCGCACCCACGAACCGGCGGCGCTTAATATCATTCGTCATCTTCGTCGTTTCCTGGTCTTCGAGTTCATTGGAAGGAAGTCCAGCCCATGAATGCAGAAGCGGGGGCGCATCGAAGGCGGTTCTGACCGGCTGAGTTCGCCGCGATGAATGCCATCTCAGCAGGAAGGGGCGGTTCTCCGCCAACCCCCGAAGTCAACTTCGGCAGGTCGGCGCACTTTGGGAACTAGGCCTTGATCGGCGGGCCGCCGGGCCCCATCGTCGGGCCTGCCCGGGCCTCCGCCCGGACAACGGCACGGGGCTCCGCCGAAGGCGGGACCCCCGGCGGACGGAGTGACGTTGAGCAAGATCCCCGGAGCGCGCGCGGTGCACCACATCGCCTACACCGTGCCCGACCTCGACCAGGCCGTGGAGTTCTTCACCGAGGTCATCGGCGCCGAACTGGCCTACCGCCTCGGCCCGGTGGAGGACCCCGAGGGCACCTGGATGACCGAGAAGCTCGCCGTGCACCCCCGCGCCTCGGCGAACATCGCCATGCTGCGCCTCGGCCCGGTGACCAACCTCGAACTCTTCGAGTACACCTCGCCCGACCAGGACCGCAGCCGGCCGCGCAACAGCGACTGGGGCGGGCACCACTTCGCGATCTACGTGGACGACGTCGACAAGGCCACGGAGTACCTGCGCGAGCAGCCCGGCGTCACCATCCTCGGGGAGCCGGAAACCATCGTGGACGGGCCCATCGCCGGAGACCGCTGGGTGTATTTCACGACTCCGTGGGGCCTTTCCATGGAACTCATCAACATGCCCGCCGGAATGCCGTTCGAGCAGACCACGGACACCCGCCTCTTCCTCCCCGAAGGTGAATGGAACTGATGCAGGACACGAACACGAACACGAACGGAACGGTCGACGAGACCGTCAACAGCAATTCCTTCAACCGGGGCGTCATCGAGGAATTCCGGGCCCATGGCGGGCGGGTGAAGGACTTCGGCTCCATCCCCCTCCTGCTGCTCAGCACCACGGGCCGGGTCAGCGGTCTGACCCGGACGCCCCCCCTCGTCCACCTGGTCCGCGACGGCCGCCACATCGTCTTCGCCGCGAACGGCGGAGCCGCCGTGGCACCCGGCTGGTACCGCAATCTCGTGGCGGCCGGCCAGGGCGTGGTGGAGGTCGGCCGGGACCGCTTCGCCGTACGGCCCGAGCCGGTCCCGGAGGCGGAGCACGAGGAGCTGTGGCGACTGCAGACGGCCCAGGACCCGAACTTCGCGACGTTCCGGTCCAAGACCGACCGGACCATCCCCGTCGTCGCCCTGGTGCCGATCGGCGACACCGCCGACAACGGCACCACTGACACCGGCACCACTGACACCGGCACCACCGGCGCCGACACCACAGGCGCCGCGGGCTGACCCGGTCCGGCCCGGAGCAGGCGCCGACCACGAAGGAGCAACGCATGACCACGACCGACCCCACCGAGGAGTTCCGGGCCGCACGGGACTTCCTGCTCGCCCACCGAGAGGACTACGACACGGCGTACGCGGGCTTCCGCTGGCCCCGTCCGGAGCGGTTCAACTGGGCCCTGGACTGGTTCGACGCGATCGCCCGCGGCAACGACCGCACCGCGCTGCGGATCGCGGAGGAGGACGGCTCCCACGCCGAGCACTCCTTCGCGGAGCTCGCCCACCGTTCGGACCAGGTGGCGAACTGGCTGCGCGCGCAGGGCGTCCGTGCCGGGGACCGCGTCCTGGTCATGCTCGGCAACCAGAAGGAGCTGTGGGAGACGGCGCTCGCGGCGATGAAGCTGCGCGCCGTGGTCGTGCCGACGACGACGCTCCTGAACGCGGCGGAGCTGGCGGACCGCATCGAACGCGGTGCGGTCCGCCACGTCGTCGCCCGGGCGCAGGACCACGCCCGGTTCGACGCGGCGCCCGCCGGCCTCACCCGTATCGCGGTCGGCCTCCCCGCCGGCACCGCACTCCTGGGCTGGCTCGACTACGAGGACGCGCAGACGGCTTCCGCGCACTACGTGCCCGACGGCCCGACCCTCGCCGACGACCCGCTGCTGCTCTACTTCACCTCCGGCACGACCTCCCGGCCGAAGCTGGTCCAGCACACGCACGTCTCGTACCCGGTGGGGCACCTGTCCACCATGTACTGGATCGGGCTCCGCCCCGGCGACGTCCACCTGAACATCTCCTCGCCGGGCTGGGCCAAGCACGCCTGGTCCAGCCTCTTCGCCCCGTGGAACGCGGAGGCCACCGTCTTCGTACAGAACTACACGCGCTTCGACGCGGGCCGCCTGATGACGGAGATGGACCGCGCGGGCGTGACCACGTTCTGTGCGCCGCCCACCGTGTGGCGCATGCTCATCCAGGCCGACCTGGGCCTGCTGCGCACCCCGCCGCGGGAGGCGGTGGCGGCCGGCGAGCCCCTCAACCCCGAGGTCATCGACGCGGTACGGCGTTCCTGGGGGGTGACCGTCCGGGACGGCTTCGGGCAGACCGAGACGACCGTCCAGATCGCCAACACCCCTGGCGCGGAGGTCACTCCGGGCTCGATGGGCCGGCCGAGCCCCGGCTTCGCCATCGCCCTGCTCGACCCGGCCACCGGCCGCCCGTCCGACGAGGGCGAGATCAGCGTCGACCTGTCCGCCGCCCCGACCGGGGTGATGGCCGGCTACGAGGGTGACCCGGAGCGCACGGCCGAGGCGATGGCGGACGGCTACTACCGCACGGGCGACCTCGCGGTGCGCGGCCCCGACGGGCGGCTCACCTACATCGGCCGCGGGGACGACGTGTTCAAGTCCTCCGACTACAAGATCTCCCCGTTCGAGCTGGAGAGCGCCCTGCTGTCGCACGAGGCCGTCGCGGAGGCCGGCGTGGTGCCGGCGCCGGACGCCCTGCGGCTGTCGGTGCCCAAGGCGTACGTGGTGCTGGCGGAGGGCTGGGAGCCGACCGCGGACACGGCGAAGCTGCTCTTCGCCCACTCCCGCACGGAGCTTCCCCCGTACAAGAGGGTGCGGCGCATCGAGTTCGCCGAGCTGCCCAAGACGATCTCGGGGAAGATCCGGCGGGTGGAGCTGCGCGCGGCGGCGGAGCGCGGGGGCGGCGCCGCCGAGCACCGCGAGGAGGACTGCCTCTGACGCACGCCGCCGGACACGGATGGGGCCCATGCCGTACGGCATGGGCC
>NZ_JBHXKA010000078.1:0-37838 GCF_042722885.1 Streptomyces sp. NPDC058401 | reverse complement strand
GGGACCTGACCGTCAAGCAGCGCAACAAGTTCCTCGCCGAGATGACCGACGAGGTCGGCCGGCTCGTGCTGCGCAACAACTACGCGCAGAACGTCGCCCTGGCCAACGGCGCCGCCCAGGCCCCCAGCCTGCTCCACGCCCAGCAGCGCTTCATGCGCCGCCTGGGCCGTGACGGCCTGCTGGACCGCGCGCTGGAGTTCCTGCCCAACGACCGGCAGATCCGCGAGCTGCTCAACAACGGCAAGGGCCTGACCCAGCCGGAACTGGCCGTCCTGTTCGCCTACACCAAGATCACGGTGGCGGACGAGCTCATCCACACCGAGCTGCCGGACGACCCGTACCTGGACCGCCTGCTGCACGCCTACTTCCCGGGCGCGCTGCTCGCGAAGTTCCCCGAGCAGGTCGACGCACACGCGCTGCGCCGCGAGATCATCACCACGGTGCTGGTCAACGACACCGTCAACAGCGGTGGCTCGACCTTCCTGCACCGTCTGCGCGAGGAGACCGGAGCCTCCCTGGAGGAGATCGTCCGGGCGCAGCTCGCGGCCCGCGAGATCTTCGGCCTGGCCGCCGTGTGGGACGCGGTCGAGGCCCTCGACAACGAGGTCGCCGCCGACGTCCAGACCCGGATCCGGCTGCACTCGCGGCGCCTGGTCGAGCGCGGTACGCGCTGGCTGCTGAACAACCGGCCGCAGCCGCTCCAGATCACCGAGACCATCGAGCTCTTCGCGGAGCGGGTCGAGGGGGTCTGGTCGGACGTGCCGAAGCTGGTGCGCGGCGCGGACCTGGAGTGGTACGAGGCGGTCATGGCCGAGCTGATCGGCGAGGGCGTGCCGGAGGAGCTGGCGGCGAAGGTGGCCGGGTTCTCCTCGGCCTTCCCGACGCTGGACATCGTCGCGATCGCGGACCGTACCGGGGTCGAGCCGCTCGCGGTCGCCGAGGTGTACTACGACCTCGCCGACCGGCTCGACATCACCAAGCTGATGGACCGGATCATCGAGCTGCCGCGGGCCGACCGCTGGCAGTCGATGGCCCGCGCGTCCATCCGCGAGGACCTGTTCTCGGCGCACGCGGCGCTGACCGCGGACGTGCTGGCCGTCGGGAACGGTACGTCGACTCCCGAGGAGCGCTTCAAGGCGTGGGAGGAGAAGAACACGGCGATCATCGGGCGTGCGCGGACGACTCTGGACGAGATCCAGGGGTCGGACGACTTCGATCTGGCGAATCTGTCCGTCGCCATGCGGACCATGCGCTCGCTGCTCCGGGCACACGCTTAGCCCTGACGGGCTGGTGCGGAACGGGCCGGGCCCGGGACCCCTTCTGGGGTTCCGGGCCCGGCCCGTTCGTGGCGTGGTGCGTTGCGGGCGGGTGCGGCGCCGTTGCCGGGGGCCAGCCCCAGGACCCCCGCTCCTCAAACGCCGGAGGGGCTAATTCTTGGCCGACGTGAATTCCTCGTACGCGTCGCAGACCTCGTCCGAGGGGCCGTCCATGCGCAGGACGCCTGATTCGAGCCAGATCGCGCGGTCGCAGGTTTCGCGGACCGTGCCGATGCCGTGGCTGACGAGGAAGACGGTGCCGGCCCGTTCGCGGAGTTCTTCGATGCGGGCCTGGCTACGGCGCTGGAAGGCGGCGTCGCCGGTGGCCAGGGCCTCGTCGATCATCAGGACGTCGTGGTCCTTGGCGGCGGCGATGGAGAAGCGCAGCCGGGCGCCCATGCCGGAGGAGTAGGTGCGCATGGGCAGGGAGATGAAGTCGCCCTTCTCGTTGATGCCGGAGAAGTCGACGATCTCCTGGTAGCGCTCGCGGATCTGCTGCTTGGACATGCCCATGGCCAGGCCGCCGAGGACCACGTTGCGTTCGCCGGTCAGGTCGTTCATCAGGGCGGCGTTCACGCCGAGCAGCGAGGGCTGGCCGTGCGAGAAGATCCGGCCGCGGGCGACCGGCTGGAGGCCGGCGATGGCGGACAGCAGGGTGGACTTGCCCGAGCCGTTGGTGCCGATCAGACCGATGGCCTCGCCCTTGTACGCGGTGAAGCTGACGCCCTTGACGGCGTGCACCTCGCGGATGCCGGGGGCGGGCCCGCGGGAGAAGAGCCGGCTCAGGGCGGCGGTGGCGCCGCCCTTGCCGCCGCCGGCGCCGTGCACCTTGTAGATCACGTGGACGTCGTCCGCGATGACGGTCGGCACACGGGTGTCCGGGACCTGCGGGGCGGGGCTCAGGGTGCGGGTCGGGTATGCGGTTGCGGTGTCAGCCACGGCCGTACTCCTCCTCTGCCTTCCAGAAGAAAACGAACCCGCCGACGCCGACGAGCAGGGACCAGCCGAGCGCGATCAGCCAGACGTGGGGCGGGAGCTGGCCCGCCTTGAACGAGTCGATGAGCGCGAAGCGCATCAGGTCGATGAAGACGGCCGCGGGGTTCAGTTCGAGTGCCGACGTGATCCAGTGCGGGAGGTGGTCGTCCTTGAGCATCTTGTCGATCGACCACATGACGCCCGAGGCGTACATCCAGGTCCGCAGGACGAAGGGCATCAGCTGGCTGATGTCCGGGTGCTTCGCCCCGACCCGCGCCATGATCATGGCGCAGCCCGCGCAGAAGCCGGCCATGAGCAGCAGGACGGGAACGGCCAGCAGCCAGTTCGGGGAGGGGCTCTGGCCGAAGGCGAGCAGCAGGATGAACAGCGCGCCCATGGTGACGAGCAGCTGCTGGAAGAGCTGCACGACGGTGGACAGGGGCAGCGAGGCGCGCGGGAAGTGCAGGGCGCGCACCAGGCCGAGGTTGCCCTGGACGGCGCGGGTGGAGGCGTTGATGGAGCTTCCGATGAAGTCCCAGACGAAGACGCCGGTGATCAGGAACGGCAGGTAGTCCGGCACGCCGCGGCTGGCGTGCATGACGAGGCCGAAGATGAAGTAGTAGACGGCCGCGTTGAGCAGCGGCGTCACCAGGTGCCAGACCTGACCGAGGCTCGCCTCGCTGTACTGGGCGCGCATCCGGGCGGTGGCGTACGCGGTCACGAAGTGGCGCCGGGTCCAGAGCTGGGCGATGTAGCGGGGGAGGGTGGGGCGGGCTCCGCTGAGGGTCAGGTCGTGGGCCGCCGCCAGCTCGGCGATGGGGTCCGGGGCCTTGGCGTTGGCCTTGGCCTTGGCGTCCTTGGTCCGGCCCCGGGGAGGTGCGGGGGCCGGGGCGGGGGCCTGGGGTGGCGCGGTGGTCGCTGTCACGGGGGTCGCTTTCGACGGGGTCTGGGCGTCGGCTGGCGATGGGACGGGTCCGTATCGTCGCTACGGTGAGGTTAGGTCGTCCGACGTCGGAACGCAACCGTATCGTCGTGGCGGGTTATGCTCTGCTTATGACGCCTGAGCCTGCTGCCGCCCCCGCTGCCCCCGCCGCCCGTAGAGCCCCTGCGGGGGCCGCCGTTCTGCGTGAGGACGTGACCGAGGCGATCCGGGCGGCCGTGCTCGAGGAACTGGCCACCGTGGGCTTCGCGCGGATGTCCATCGAGGGCATCGCGCGGCGGGCGGGCGTGGGGAAGACGGCCGTGTACCGCCGGTGGAAGTCGAAGCTGCACCTGGTCCTGGACCTGGTGGGCGCCTTCGCCGTGGACGGCCTGCCCGTGCCGTCGACCGGGTCGCTCTACGGGGACGTACGGGCCCTGCTGGAGGTGATGTCACACGTGCTGCGGCATCCCGTGGCCTCGGCGGTGATCCCTGACCTGCTGGTGGAGGCCGCGCGGAATCCGGAGATCGCGGATGCGGTGCGGGGTGCGCTGCTTGAGGGGCAGCGGCGGATGGCCGAGGGGATCATCTCCGAGGCGGTTTCGCGCGGCGAGCTTCCCGTGGGGGTGGATGCGGGGAGGGCGCTCGATCTGGCGATCGGGCCGCTGTACTGGCGGCAGGTCGTCGTGCGGGACTCCGTCCCGGGGGGATACCTGGACGACCTTGCGCGGTCGGTCGTCGCCGGGCTGACGGCCGGGCCGGCCGCCTGAGGGCTCCGCCGCGCGGGGCGGAGTTCCCCGCAGCACCCTTTGCCGCTGCGCGGGGCGAAGTCCCCTCCCCGCCCTTCGCCCGTTCCCCGGGGCGGAGCCCCGGACCCCCTGGGGCTCCGCCCCGGACCCCGCGCCTCAAACGCCGGCGGGGCTGGATATGGCTACGGCCAGCGGCCCGTGGTGAGGTGGGCCAGGGTGGGTTCCGGGGTGGGTGCGGGGGCCGCGGGGGTGGGGCGGCGGTCTTCCAGGGGGGTGATGGGGGATGCCGGCTGGCTCAGGAAGACGCGGCGGACCACGCGCTCCGCGGCCTGGCCGTCGTCGTGCGTGCAGAACCGGGTCCGGAAGGACGCGCGGAGCTGCGCGGAGCGGGAGCCCTGCCAGTGGCCCGTCGAGAAGATGTCCACCAGCTCGTCCTCGGTGCGGGCGATCGCCCCCGGGGGGAAGGCGCGCAGGTCGAAGTACGTGCCGCGGGAGGCCTCGTACGCCTCCCAGTCGTCCGCGTGGATCACGATCGGGCGGTCCAGGGCCGCGTAGTCGAACATCAGCGACGAGTAGTCCGTCACCAACGCGTCCGAGGCCAGGCAGAGTTCCTCGACCGAGGGGTGGGAGGAGACGTCGAGGAGGCGGGGGTGCGGCTCGGGGGAGGGCGAGCCGGCGTAGGTGTGGTGGGTGCGGTTCAGGATCGTGTAGCGCGGGCCCAGGTCGCGCAGGATGCGGTCGAAGTCCGGGTGGGCCGGGCGGCTGCGCCGGTAGTCGCGGTGGGTCGGCGCGTACAGGATCGCGGTGGAGCCCGGCGGGATGCCGAGGCGTTCGCGCAGTTCCAGGACGTCCGCCTGGGTGGCCCGGTGGAACACGTCGTTGCGGGGGTAGCCGTATTCGAGCGTGGTGTAGGAGGACGGGACCGCCTTCTCCCAGACGAGGGTGGAGTGGCGGTTCGAGGAGAGCAGGTAGTCCCACTGGTCCGCGCCGCGCAGCAGGCCCGCGAAGTCCGTGGTGGGGGTGGCCGCCGGGCGGTCCTGGAGGTCGAGGCCGACCCGCTTGAGCGGGGTGCCGTGCTGTGTCTGGACCAGGATCTGGCCGGGGCGCTTGACCAGCGCACGGTCGAAGTTGACGTTGGTGACGAGGTAGGTCGCGCGGGCCAGGGCCGTCCAGTACGCCGCCGAGCCCGGCCGGAGCGGGGTGGTGCCGCGGGGCAGGGTCGAGGCGTGCGCGGGATCGCAGATCCAGGCCGTCCGCATGCGCGGGGCGAGTTCGCGCAGCTTGGCCTCGATGGCCGCCGGGTTGCAGGCGTAACCGCCGTGCCAGTACGCGGAGAAGACCGCCAGCTCCGGGCGGAGCGGGAGCAGCCGCTGGGCGCGGTAGTGCAGGCGCAGGGCCGTTTCGCGCAGGCCCCGGCCCAGGGTGAGCCCGGCGCGGCCCGCGGTGAGCGAGGCCGAGCGGAGCAGGGAGAGGATGCGGTACCCGCGCCTGGTGCCCAGCCGCATCAGGAGGTGGCGGGTGCGGTCCGTCCGGCTCAGGGACAGCGGCCGGGGGCCCGGCACCCGGTAGCGGCGCAGCAGGGCCGAGGCCCGGGCGAAGAACTCGGCCCGGGCGGCGTGCGGGAGCCGGCGCGGGTCCGCGTACAGGGCGCAGAAGTGCTCGGCCATCCGCCGGTGCACGGCGGGCCGCCAGCGCTCCAGTTCGGGGCGGGTGGCGAGGTAGCCGAAGACGCGGTCGTACTGGTCGAAGACGTCCAGGTGGCGGCGGGTGGACGTGGTCAGGATCGAGCCCGTGCGGCGCTGGCGGTAGTGCACGCAGACCCGGTCGAGGACGGCGACCGACTCGGCCGCCAGCAGGGCCGGGTAGGTCCAGGGGGTGTCCTCGTAGAAGCCGGGCGGGAAGGAGAGGCCCTCGCGCTCCACGTACTCGCGGCGGTAGGCCTTGTTCCACACCACCATCAGCATGCCGAGGAGGGCGGGGCGGTCGGCGAGGCGGAAGCTGGCCGGACCCTCCTCGGAGAGGCGGTGGGACTGGCTGTTGCGGACCAGCTCGCCGGTCCAGTAGGTGCGCGCGTAGTCGTAGACGAGGACGTCCGGGGAGCCGGTGGCCTTCAGCCGGTCGGTGATGGCCTGCAGGGCGCCGGGGGCGAGGGTGTCGTCGCCGTCGAGGAAGAGCACGTAGTCGCCGGTGGCGCGGGACAGGCCCGCGTTGCGGGCCGGTCCCAGGCCGAGGTTGTGCGCCAGGTGCACGGCGGTGACCCGGGGGTCGCGGGCCGCGTGGTCGTCGATGATCGAGCCGCAGGCGTCCGGGGAGGCGTCGTCGACCACGATCAGTTCGAGATCCGGATACGACTGGGTCAGGACCGAGTCCAGACTCTCCTGGAGGTACGCCTGGACCTTGTACGCGGGCACGATGACGCTGAACCGGGGCACGGCACATCCAGGGGTCGGCGCGGGCATATGGCCCAGGAACCCCCGGCGTGGTGATCGGGTTACGCAGGGTGCGGCATTCGGGTTACGGAGCGTCAACCCGGCACGTCAACACCATGATCAGAGGCTGATTCCTTGATCGCCCGCCCCGTCCCCCGCACGGGCGGCCAGCGGTCGGCTACTTGATCGCTCCCGCCATCACCCCCGAGACGAACTGCCGCTGGAAGGCGAAGAACACGACGAGCGGCACCACCATCGACAGGAAGGCGCCGGGCGCCAGCACGTCGATGTTGTTCCCGAACTGCCGTACCTGCTGCTGGAGGGCGACCGTGACGGGCGGGTGCGCCGAGTCCGCGAAGACCAGGGCGACCAGCATGTCGTTCCACACCCACAGGAACTGGAAGATGCCGAGCGAGGCGATCGCCGGACCGCCCAGCGGCAGCACCACCCGGGCGAACAGCCGCAGTTCGCCCGCCCCGTCGAGACGGGCCGCCTCCAGCAGCTCGCGCGGGATCTCCGCGAAGAAGTTGCGCAGCAGGAACACCGCGAACGGCAGCCCGAAGGCGGTGTGGAAGAGGACCACGCCCGCCGTGGTCTCGAACAGGCCGATGGAGCCGAAGAGTTCGGAGACCGGGATCAGCGCCACCTGGACGGGGACGACGAGCAGCGCGACCACGAGCAGGAACAGCCAGTCGCGGCCGGGGAACTCCAGCCAGGCGAAGGCGTATCCGGCGAACGATCCCAGCGCCAGGACGAGCAGGGTCGCCGGGACGGCGATGGCCGCCGTGTCGAGGAGCGAGCCCGTGACGGTCTCGTTGGAAAGCAGCCGCTCGTAGTTGTCGGCCGTCAGCCGGGAGGGCGCCGTCAGCGCCTGCCACCAGCCGCCGTCGTTCAGCGCGGTGGGGGAGAGGAAGGAGGAGACCAGCAGCCCGAGCGTGGGCAGCAGCCAGAACAGGCCCGCGAGGACCAGGAAGACGCGCAGCGCCCCGCCGGCCGCCCGGCCGGCGAGCGAGCGCACGGCGGACACCGGGGCGGGAGGTGAGGCGGGGGACGGAGCGCGGGACGGGGTACGGGGCTGCGTGCGCGGCGGTGTGCTCATCGGCGGGCCTCCCGGCGCATCCGGCGGATGTTGTAGGCCATGACCGGAGCCACCAGCACCAGCAGCAGCACCGCGATGGCGCTGCCCAGCCCCGGATCGGCGTCCGTGCCGAAGGAGGTCCGGTACAGCTGGAGCGCCAGGACGTTGGCGTCGTCCTGCACCGCGCCGGGCGCGATCACGAAGACCAGGTCGAAGACCTTCATGACGTTGATGACGAGGGTCACCAGCACGACGGCCAGGACGGGCGCCAGCAGCGGCACCGTGATCCGCCGCAGCACCTGCCACTCGCTCGCCCCGTCCACCCGCGCCGCCTCCAGCAGCTCGCGCGGTACGGCGGCCAGCCCGGCCCCGATCAGCACCATCGCGAACCCGGCCCACATCCACACGTAAGCCCCGATCACCGCCGGGGTCACCAGGGTCGGGCCGAGCCACTCGACGCCCGCGTACGCCTCCCGGAAGTTCGAGGCGGGCAGCCGCAGCAGGGCGCCGTCGGCCGCGCCGGACAGGGTGAAGGTGCCGTCGGCCCGGGTCCGCGCCGAGTCGACCACGCGGCCGTCCTTGACCGCCTCGACCCGCAGCCCCGACAGGGCGGACTCGGTGGGGTCGACGGTGTTCGTCGTACCGCCCCCGCCCCGGGTGAAGTCCTGCCAGGCGGTGCCGGTGACCTTGCCGGGCCCGGGGGCGGCCGCCTTCGCCGTGGCGGTGCCCCCGGGCAGGGCCTCCGGGGCGATCCCGACCAGCGGGAGGAGGGCCGGCACGCCCGCCCGTACCGGATCGCGGGTCACGTACGCGCCCCCGTCCGCCGGGACCAGCGGAGAGTCCCGGCCGGGGCGCGCCTTGGGGAAGGCGGAGGACTCGGCGAAGGTGTCGTGGACGCCGACCCAGACGGCGTTGGCCACGCCCCGGTCGGGGTCGGCGTCGTAGACGAGCCGGAAGATGATGCCCGCCGCGAGCATCGAGATGGCCATCGGCATGAAGACGATCAGCTTGAAGGCCGTTCCCCAGCGCACCCGTTCGGTCAGCACGGCGAAGAGCAGACCGAGCGCGGTGGCGGTGACCGGGGCCAGCACCACCCAGATCGCCGTGTTGCCCAGCGCGGTGCGGATCGTGTCGTCGCGCAGGATCTCCCCGTAGTTCCCGGCGCCCACGAACTCCTCGCCGGAGCGGTCGAAGAAGCTGCGGTAGAGCGAGTAGCCGATGGGGTGTACGACGAGCGCGCCGAGCAGGACGAGGGAGGGCAGGAGGAACGCCGCGGCGGTCAGCCGGCGGCGCCGTATCTCCGTGCGCTTGGGGGAGCGGGGGCCGGTGGCGGGGTGCGCCGCCGGGGTGGGGGTGGGGGAGGCGACCGGGGTGGGGGCGGGGGAGGCCACGGGATCAGTTCCCGTAGGCCTTGGCCGCGTCCGCCTCCAGCCTCGCCTGCGTCCCCGCCACGTCGGCCGGGTTCGCCAGGAAGTCCTGGAGCGCCTTCCACTCGCCCGCGCCCGGGGTCCCGCCGAAGGCCGCCGGAGCCTGGTCCGACATGTCGAAGCGGAAGTTGTCGCCCGCCGCGATCAGGGCCTCGGCGATGCCGCGCTGGATGTCGTTCGGGTACGCGGCCGGTTCGAGGGACTTGTTCGGGGAGAGGAAGCCGCCCTCACGGGCATGGATCCGCGCGGAGTCCACCGAGGCCAGGAACGTCAGCAGTGCCTGAGCGCCCTTCGAGGCCTTCAGCGCGACCGCCACGTCCCCGCCCGAGACCACCGGGGCCTTGGCGCCGACCGCCGGGAAGGGGAAGACCAGCGCGTCCGTGCCCACCTTCGCCTCGGTCTGCGCGATGTTCACCGCCACGAAGTCGCCCTCGTAGACCATCGCGGCCGCCGGCCGGTCCCCGCCGGTGAAGGTCTGCGTCACCGACTTCGGGAACTCGGTCGCCAGCGCCCCGCTCTGGCCGCCCGCCAGGAAGTCCTTGCGGCCGAACAGCTCGGCGAGCGAGGTCAGCGCCTGCTTCACGCTGTCGTCCGTCCACTTGATCTCGTGCTTCGCCAGCTGGTCGTACTTCTCCGGGCCCGCCTGCGAGAGGTAGACGTTCTCGAACCAGTCGGTCAGGGTCCAGCCGTCGGCCCCGGCCACCGAAACCGCCGGGGTGCCCGAAGCGGACAGGGTGTCGGCCGCGGTGAGCAGCTCCTTCCAGGTCGCCGGGGGCTTGACCCCAGCCGCCTCGAAGGCCTTCGCGTTGTACCAGATCAGCGACTTGTTGGCGGCCTTGTAGTACACGCCGTACTGGGTCCCGTCGACCGCGCCCAGCGTCTTCCAGCCGTTCGAGTAGTTCTTGTCGAGCTGGGCCTGCGCTTCCGCGCCGACCGGCTGCGCCCACTTGTTCTTCACCGCCGAGACCAGCGCCCCGACCTGCGGGAGCAGTGCCACGTCCGGCGGGGCCCCGCCCGCGATCTTCGAGCCGAGGAAGGTGACGATGGGGTCCTGGGCCGGGACGAAGGTGACCGTGGCGCCCGTGCGCTGCTCGAACTCCTTCAGGACCTTGACGAAGTTCGCCTGCTCGGCGCCCGTCCAGACGGCGGCGACCTCCAGCTTCTCCCCGTCGAGACGGGGTAAGGCGACGGTCGGCGCGCCCGAGGTGTCGGGGCCGTCCTTGCCCTTCGCCGGCTCCTTGCCGTCACTGCCGCCGCACGCGCTGAGCGCGAGCGCGCCCACCACGGCCAGGGCGGCCCACGTGTGACGCGTGTGACGCGTGTGAAGAGATGTCGTGCGACGACGAAGAGATGTCGTGCGGCTCGATCCGTGCTGGCGCATGGCGGTGCCCCCGATGCCTCGCTGGCGATGGTGTGTCCCGTGCCACAAGGTCTACGCCGCCCCGCCCACCCCCGCAATACCGCCTCTCGGCGTACGGGGGTGGGCGCGGGGCCGCCGGGCCGTGCCGGCCGGGGGCCGTCTCAGGGGGCCGGGGGGAACAGCACCGGGACCGCCGACACCAGGTGCGAGGCCCGGTCCAGGGCGCTGGCCAGCAGCGCCAGGTCGGTCGGGCCGTTGCCCAGCTCGCGGACCGGGCGCCGGGCCGGCGGATCGCCCATCCGCTCCCACTCCACCGGCACCACCGTCGGCCGCAGCGTCGCCGTCCGGGGGATCCGGCCGGTGACCCGGCCGCCCTGGAAGGGGACGGTGCGCCCGTCGGCGTACCGGAGCACGCCCCGGCCGGGACCCGGCTGGTCGGGGGCGTCGAGCTCCACGCGCAGGGTCGCGACCCGGGCCAGCTCGGTGTCGGCCGTCCGGTCCGGGCGGGCACTGGTGGCCACCAGGTGCACCCCGAGCCGGGCACCCTCGCGGGCCACCGCCTCCAGCGCGCGGACCACCGAACCGGCGGCGGGCCGGCCCGTGCTGCCCAGACCCGGCGCGACCAGCGCGTCGAAGTCGTCCACGAGCACGACCAGACGGGGCAGCGGGCTGGGCCCGGCCGCCGGATCGGTACGCGTGGCCGAGGTGCGCAGCCGCAGGGTCCCGGAACGCTGGGGTTCCAGATCGCCGCGCAGCTCGCCGGGGGTGGGCTGGCGGGGGGAGACCATCCGGTCGGAGACCTCGCGCACGGCGTGCCACTCGGAGAACGGCACCCCGTCCAGGAGCTCGGCCCGCCGCTTCAGCTCGGCCCCCAGCGCCTGCGCGAACTCCCGCATCCGCAGCGGGTCCGAGGCGATCAGGTGCGCCGAGACGTGCGGCAGCTCCGTACAGGGCAGCAGGCCGTCGCCGCGCTCGCCGCCGGCCCCGTCGAGCAGGACCAGGCCGAGCCGGTCGGGCCGGGCGGCCGCCGACAGGGAGGCCGCCACCGAGCGCAGCAGTTCCGTACGGCCGCTGCCGGCGGGCCCCTCGATCAGCACGTGCGGCCCGTCGGTGACCAGTTCGGCGCCCACCGGCCCGCGCCGGCCGGTGCCGAGGACTATCTCCGCGAGCCCGCCGACGCGCTGCCCCTGGTCGGTGGAGGCGGCCCAACGGGCCATCAGGGAAGCCGGGGTGGCCCGGGCCAGCCCCAACTCGTCCAGCAGCCGGGCGGTCTGGGGCAGCTGGGCGGCGGCGGGACGGTAACCGCCCTCCGTGACCGGGGAGTCGGCCTTCAGCGGGGCCAGGGCGCGGGCGAACCGCTCCGCCCAGGCCGCCGACACGGCGTCCGCCGTGGCCGTACCGCCGGACGCGGCCGGTGCGCCGCCCGAGACCGTGAAGGTCCGTACGGTCGTGGCCACATCACCGCTCAGCAGGGCGGCGGTCCCGCAGTCCCGGAAGGCGGGGGCGGCCGCGCAGGCCGCCTCGTAGGTCTCGGTGACGGGCGAGGCGGGCGTCGCGGCCGGCGCCTCGGCCAGGGCCAGCACGTGGATCCCGGCGGCCGGACCGTGCGAGGTCAGCCGGGCGGTGATGTCCCGCAGCGCCCCGGGACCGGGATCCCCGTCGAGCACCAGGAGGGTGTACGGGCCCCGGTAGGCGTACGAGGCCTCGCGCACCGCGTCCGGGCCGGCCGTGGCCCAGTGGGTGCCGAGCGGGCCGTCGTCGAGCCGCCGGGTCAGCTCCCCGGTGCGGGCGGCCGCCTGATCGCGGTCGTACGCGAGCAGCAGCCGGCAGTCCTGCCCGTGCGCGGGGCGTACGTGGGGCAGCCAGCCGAGCCAGCCCCAGTCGCGGCGGCGTTCGGCGAGCGGGCGGGCCCGGTCGGTGGAGATCAGCACGATCTCCAGCCGCTGGCCGGGGGCGTGCAGGGCCGCCAGCCGGGCGATGACGGAGCGGGCCACACCGGTCAGCCGGGCCCGGGGCCCGGCGATGCCGAGCGCGCCGGTCTCGCGCAGCGCGACCTCGCTGCCCGCGCCGAGCGTGACGTCGAGCCCGGCGGGCCCGGCCCACAGCCGCGGGGCCGGCCCGAGGGCGGTCAGCAGCAGGGTCGCGGGATCGTCGGAGCCGGGCCGCGCGGCGACGGCGGCCGCCACCTCGGCGACGACCTCCACCTCCACGGCGTCCGCCCCGCGCACCCACTTCCGCGCCCAGGCCCCGATCCCGCGACGCGCTCCGCGGCGGGACTCGGACCCGGTCCCGTTCCCGGGGGCCGCCTCGGGCTCCTCCCAGCCGCCCGCACCGTGATGCTCGACCCCGGTCCGCGGAGCCGATCCCGGGCCGTCGTACCCGTACGGGCCGACACCTCCGGCGGCCTGGGGTCCTTGGGCGGCCCCGCGGTGGGGCCCGGCGGCTCCGGCCGGGTGCTCCGGGCCGGGGTAGGGGCTTGCGGCGCCGGCCGGGTGTTCCGCTCCGGCGTAGGGGCCTGCGGCTCCGCCCGGGTGTTCGGCTCCGGCGTACTGGCCTGCGGCTCCGGCCGGGTGTTCCGCTCCGGGGTACGAGCCTGCGGCTCCGCCCCGGTGTTCCGCTCCGGGGTACGGGCCCGCGGCGCCGGCCTGGTGGGGTGCTGCGGCGTGCCGGCCGGGGGCCGCGCCGGGGTGGGCCGGTTCCCCGTACGGGGAGGAACCGCCATCGGGGTGCGCTGCTCCGCCGTACCGGCGGGCCTCTGCGGCCGGGTGCGGTGCTCCGGCGTACGGGTCGTGCGGGCCTGCGGCTCCGGCCTGGTGGGGCGCTGCGCCGTACGGTCCGGCGCCGGGCCGGTCGGGGCGCGACTGGTGTCCCGTGCCCGGGGCGCCGGACGCGGGCCGGGCGATCCGGCCGGCGCCGCCGTCCTGGCGGGCCTCGCCGTACGGCCAGGGGTCCGCGGCGGCGGAGCCGGGGGCGGCCGGGCCGCCTCCGGTGCGGTGTTCGGCGCCCCGGGCGGCGGGAACCGATCCGGTGCTGCCGTCCCGGTGCGCCGCGGGCGCGCCCGGGGTTCCGTACCCGGGCCGTACGGGGTCGGGGGCGGAGCCCCCGTTTCGGGAAGGGGCGGGGTGGGGGATCTGCCCCTGCACGCCCCGGCCCCCCGCGTCGGGGTACGCGCCCCCGGCCCGGGCTCCGCCGGAGGTGCCGCCGTCGGGGTGCGACCCGGCCGCGCTGCCGGACGTACCGTCGGCCCAGGCTCCGCCGGAGGAGTGCGACCCGGCCGCGGTGCCGGACGTACCGCCGGCCCAGGCTCCGCCGGAGCCGACCCCGTCAGGGTGTGACCCGGCCGCGCTGCCCGGCGTAGGGCCGGTCCGGGCTCCGCTCGGGGCGCCGCCTCCGGGCCGCGACCCCGCCGCGTTGCCGGACGTACCGCCGGCCCAGGCCCCGCCGTCGGGGTGTGACCCGGACCCGGTGCCCGGCGTAGGCCCGGCCCAGGCTCCGCCGGAGCCGCCGTCAGGCTGCGCGTCGGCCGAGCCGCCCGGGGTAGCGCCGGTTCCGGCATCGGGGTGGCCCGGGAGGGAGACGGAGAGGTGGCCCTCCAGGTCGGGGGTGAGGGGGAGGGGGGTGAGGGCCGGGCCCACGGCCAGGCGGAGCGTGGACTCGCCGACGCGCAGCAGCGCACCCGGCGCGAGCGCCACCCGCTCCGCGCCGACCACCGCTCCGTCGAGGGTCGTCCCGTTCGTCGACCCGAGGTCGGCCACCGCCACCCGCCCGTCGGGGAGCACCGTCACGGTGCAGTGCAGGCGGGACACGTCCGGATCGTCCAGCGGGACGTCCGCGTCGGCCGAGCGCCCGATCCGGATCGCCCCCGGGTGCAGCAGGTGCACCCCGCCCGCGTCCGGCCCGGCCACGACGTGCAGCTGCGGCCCGTCGCCGAGGGCGGTCGCGGCCGTGGTCCCGTCCGTGCGGACGTCGGGGCCGGGCACGTTCAGCGACAGCACCGCCCCGTCCACGAGCGGCGGCTCGCCGAGCGCGCAGCGCGCGGGGTCCAGGCGCTCCGTACCGGCGTACAGCACGACCGTGCCTCCGGTGTCGGGTCCGCCGACGGTTGCCGCGAGCCCGGAGGCCACCGCGGAGAGCGCGGTGCCGGCGGGTGCGGTGACGAGCACGTCACAGCTCGCCGGTGCGCCTCCTCCGCCGGTACCCCCGCCCGTGGCGGTCGTGGTGGCGGTCTGGTGGCCGCTGCGCGACCCCGACCCAAGGACGGTCAGCCGGATCTGCATCGCCGTCAGCGGTCCCTTCTGCGCGGTGCGCGGTGTGTGCGCCCGGCAGGGACCTGCGGGACGGATCACCCGTGCCGTTCGCACGTGGTGCCCGCCCGTCCGCCCCCACCCGGCACGGACGCGTCGTCCGGTCAGGTCTGCCCGGAAGGCGGGGCTCCCGTCCCGGCCGTTCCGTACGGGTGCATCCTCGCACCTGTCGTCTTCGACACGCCCGCCACCCACCCGCAAGTGATCTTGATCGGTCGTAGACCGGCACCGGACCTGCAAGCGGGCCGATCGGATATCGACAGGATGGCCGGGAAAATCGCCCCCGGCATAGGCCGCAAACATCACCCTTCGTGCATATGTGCGGCAACCAACCTCCCTCACCCCGCGTCTTCCTTCGGGACAAGCCCTAGAGTGGGCCGGAAAACCATTTCGCAGATCAGGCCTGGATCACGCGCGGATCATGCGCGGATCGCTCGCCGGAATCGACGACAGCAGGGAGCGCGCGACGTGCGGCCAGTCGGCAGCAAGTACCTGCTCGAGGAGCCGCTCGGGCGCGGCGCCACGGGCACCGTCTGGCGCGCCCGCCAGCGTGAGGCGGCCGGTGCGGAGGCGGCGGTCGCCGGTCACCCCGGCGAGACCGTGGCCATCAAGGTCCTCAAGGAGGAGCTGGCCCAGGACCCGGACATCGTCATGCGCTTCCTGCGCGAGCGCTCGGTCCTGCTGCGTCTGACCCACCCCAACATCGTCCGCACCCGCGACCTCGTCGTCGAGGGCGATCTCCTCGCCCTGGTCATGGACCTCATCGACGGTCCGGACCTGCACAAGTACCTCCGCGAGAACGGTCCCTTCTCCCCGGTCGCCGCGAGCCTGCTCACCGCCCAGATCGCGGACGCGCTCGCCGCCAGCCACGCCGACGGCGTGGTCCACCGCGACCTGAAGCCCGCCAACGTCCTGGTCGACGAGCGCGACGGCCAGATGAAGCCGATGCTCACCGACTTCGGCATCGCGCGCCTGGCGGACTCCCCGGGCCTGACGCGCACGCACGAGTTCGTCGGCACCCCGGCCTACGTCGCCCCCGAGTCCGCCGAGGGCCGCCCGCAGACCTCCGCCGTCGACATCTACGGCGCCGGCATCCTGCTCTACGAGCTGCTCACCGGCCGGCCGCCCTTCGCGGGCGGCACCGCGCTGGAGGTCCTGCACCGCCACCTCAGCGAGGAGCCGCAGCGCCCGCCGAACGTGCCCGAGCCGCTGTGGACGGTCATCGAGCGCTGCATGCGCAAGGAGCCCTACGAGCGCCCGAGCGCGGAGACCCTGGCCCGCGGCCTGCGCGTGGTCGCCTCCGGCATCGGCGTGCACTCCACGGCCGCCCAGGTCGAGGCCGCCCTCGGCGTCGGCGCGCTCCTCGCGCCCGACCCCTCGCCCGCGCCGGTCCCCGAGACCCCGGGCGCCGCGGACCCGACGCAGATGCTGCCCGGCCGGGCCGCCTCCCCGATGGGGGCCTACGACCCCAACGCCATGACCAGCGTGATGCCGCCGGTCGGCGCGGCCGACGCCACCTCGGTGCTCCCGAGCACCGGTGCGCCCGGCGCCGACCCGACCTCCGTGATGCCGCCCGTGCAGCGGCCGGACCAGCCGCACCCGTGGCAGTCGCAGATGCAGGCGGCCCGCGACCGCAACGAGCAGACGCAGATGCAGTACCTGGACCCGAGCGAGGACCCGCTGCGCCGCCGGCCGCAGCGCCAGGGCCCGCCGCCGCAGCAGCAGTACCAGCAGCCGCAGCGGCCCCAGCAGCCTCCGCAGGCGCAGCGACCGCAGCAGCCTCAGCAGCAGCAGCCGTACCGGCAGGCCCCGCCGCCGCAGCAGTACCAGCAGCCTCAGCAGTACCAGCAGCAGCAGTACGCGCCGCCGCCCCCGCCGCAGCACTATCAGCCGCAGCAGCAGCACCCCCAGCAGTACCAGCAGCCCCAGCAGCAGCCTCAGTACCGCCAGCCCCAGCAGCCTCAGCAGCAGCCCCCGCAGGGTCCGCCGCCGGGCCGTCAGCCGGAGCGGCGGGAGCCCCGCGAGCCGCGGCGCAGCGCGAACCCGGTGAAGATCCCGGGGCTGGGCTGCCTCAAGGGCTGCCTGGTGATGATCCTGGTGTTCTTCGTCGCGGGCTGGCTGGTCTGGGAGTTGACCCCGCTCCAGGAGTGGGTCGGCACCGGCCGCGGCTGGTGGGACCAGGTGTGGACCTGGGGTTCGGACGCCGTGGACTGGGTCACCGCGATCGGCGACGCCACGGGCGGTACGGGCTCCTGAGTCCTTCCGTCCCGACGGGGCCCGCTGTACCGGCACATTCCACGCGAACGGGGCCTAGCGTCGGTGACTTCGTGGATTTGTCGACTTCCGGGACGTGATTTCGCCCGCAGAAGTGAAGGTCGCCGCGATCCGTGGACTCCAACACCCACCCGGCCGCGTAGCTTTGGTGCGTACGCCAGCCGCTGAGGGAGCAGTTGTGGCACGGAAGATCGGCAGCCGGTACACCGCGCACCAGATCCTGGGACGCGGCAGCGCGGGCACGGTGTGGCTGGGCGAGGGGCCTGACGGCCCCGTCGCCGTCAAACTGCTGCGCGAGGACCTCGCGTCCGACCAGGAACTCGTCGGACGGTTCGTCCAGGAGCGCAGCGCGCTCCTGGGCCTGGAGCACCCGCACGTCGTCTGCGTCCGCGACCTCGTCGTGGACGGCAACGACCTCGCCCTCGTCATGGACCTCGTCCGCGGTACGGACCTGCGCACGCGCCTCGACCGCGAGCGGCGGCTCGCCCCCGAGGCGGCCGTCGCCATCGTCGCGGACGTCGCCGACGCGCTGGCCGCGGCGCACGCGGCCGGGGTCGTGCACCGCGACGTGAAGCCGGAGAACGTCCTGCTCGACATGCAGGGCCCGCTCGGCCCGGGCGGCGCGCATCCCGCGCTGCTCACCGACTTCGGCGTGGCCAAGCTCATCGACTCGCCGCGGCGGGCCACCGGCGGCCGGACCTCGGCCCCCACCACGCGGATCATCGGCACGCCCGACTACCTGGCACCGGAGATCGTGGAGGGGCTGCCGCCGCGCGCGGCCGTGGACATCTACGCCCTGGCCACCGTGCTGTACGAACTGCTCGCCGGTTTCACGCCGTTCGGCGGCGGGCACCCCGGGGCGGTGCTGCGGCGCCACGTGACGGAAACCGTCGTCCCGCTGCCCGGCATCCCCGACGAGCTCTGGCAGCTGATGGTCCAGTGCCTCGCCAAGGCCCCCGCCTCGCGGCTGCGGGCCTCGGAACTCTCCCTGCGGCTGCGGGACCTGCTGCCGCTGCTGGTGGGGATGCCGCCGCTGGACGTGGACGAGCCGGACGAGCCGGAGCAGCCGGAGTTCACCGAACCGGAGGCGGCCGCCGATCCGGTGCGGCGGCGGGGCGTGGTGCCGCTGGTGCCCGGCTCCTCCACGGACTCCAACCGCGACACCCACACCTCGATGCGGGTGCCGGGGCCGGACGAGCTGGCGGGCGGGGCCCTGGGCACGGCCCGGGTGCCGCGCCCCGCCGGGGGGCACCGGCCGGGCTCCGCGCGGCACCGGGCGGAGACCGTCCGCAAGCGGCGGCTCGCGCTGTCGGCTGCGGCCGTCGCCCTGGCCGCGGCGGTCGGCGTCGGCAGCTGGCTGGCCGTCTCCTCCGACTCGGCGCCGCCCCAGGACAACAAGCAGTCGGGCTCGACGGCCCCGTAGCGGGGAGGGTGGCCGTGGCCCTGCGGGGCCGGCCCCGCAGGGCGCCCGGGCCGGGCTACGCGCCGGGGACCAGTTCCGGGTGCCAGCGCCGCGCCACCGCGGGGTGGGCGCGGACCCAGCCCTTCAGCTCGTTGCGGCCGTACTCCGCGTGCAGCGGGTTCGACGCGTCGTGCGCTATCCCCGGCGCCGCGCCGAGGTAGTCGCCCGGGACCGTCTCGATGACGGCGTCCAGGCGCGGGTTGTAGAAGAACGGCACCGAGAACCGCTCCACACCCCCCGCCGGGCTCACCACCCGGTGGTCCGTCGCCGTCAGGTACCCCTCCGTGGCGATCTCCAGCAGCTCGCCCAGGTTGACCACGAACGCCCCCGGCAGCGGCGGCACGTCCAGGAAGGCCCCGTCCCGGACCACCTGGAGCCCGCCCACCGCGTCCTGGAGGAGCAGGGTGAGGAAGCCGTAGTCCTTGTGGGCCCCGACCCCCTGGTCGGTGCCCGTCGGGGCGGCTCCGGGGTAGCGGATCAGCTTCGTGTGCAGGTGGGGCCGGTCCGCGAAGGCCGCGTCGAAGAAGTCCGCCGGTGCGCCGATCGAGGCGAGCAGCTCCTGGAGCAGCCGGTGGGCCACCGCCGCCAGCCGGGACTGCCACTCCAGCACCGCGTCCCGCAGTTCCGGAAGCGCCGCGGGCCACTGGTTCGGGCCCTCCAGCCACAGGTACGCCGGGTCGTCCGGTCCCAGGTCCCGCGCCGCCCGCTCCGCGCCCACGTCGAGCTGGTCGCGCCAGTCGGAGGCGCCGCCGGTCAGCTCGTGCCCGATGCGGGTGTACCCCCGGAAGTGCGGGGAGTTCAGATTGCTCACGGCCAGCCGGTCCGCCTCCGGCAGGGCGAAGAAAGCCCTGGTCAGATCCAGGATGCGGGCGGTTTCGGCGGCAGTGACCCCATGCCCCGTGAGGTGCAGGAAACCGCTGTCCCGGGCGGCCGCGTGCAGTTCCTTGCGGAAGGAATCGCGCAGCGCCGGATCATCGGCCTGGGAGAGGTCCAGGACCGGGAGCAAGGGGTCCTCGGGCGCCGCGGAGGAGGCAGAAGAGGGAGAAGAAGGGGAAGGGTGCGCGGACGGCATGACGGCTCCGTTTCGGATGTCACGGGGTCCTGTCCCCAGGGGTGGCGGGGGCCGCGGCTGGGGAGGGCCGCCGGCAGGGTTGGCGCCGGGACCGCGAGGCCGCGTACAGGACCAAGTCGGATCGGGGTGGATCAGGCTTGGGGATGGTCCGGCGGCAGACAGCTCGTCGTCGTGACACGCATGTGGTCCACATGGCGGCGCTTGACGAGGAAGACGGTCATATCGTGAGCGTACGCCCGTACGACCCGTCATTAGTACGGGGGATTCGGCCTGGCCGGAGAGCGTCCCCCGGGGACCGGCTACGCTGGACCCGTGGCAGTCGTCGATGTTTCCGAAGAGCTGAAGTCCCTCTCCTCGACCATGGGGTCGATCGAGGCCGTCCTGGACCTCGACAAGCTGAGGGCCGATATCGCCGTGCTCGAGGAGCAGGCCGCCGCGCCGTCCCTGTGGGACGACCCGGAGGCCGCCCAGAAGATCACGAGCAAGCTTTCGCACCTCCAGGCGGAGGTCCGCAAGACCGAGAACCTGCGCGGGCGCATCGACGACCTCGCGGTGCTGTTCGACCTCGCCCAGGAGATGGACGACGCGGACACCCTCGCCGAGGCGGAGGTCGAGCTGGTCTCCGTGCGCAAGGCGCTGGATGAGATGGAGGTCCGCACCCTGCTCTCCGGCGAGTACGCCGAGCGCGAGGCGCTGGTCAACATCCGGGCCGAGGCCGGCGGCGTGGACGCCTCCGACTTCGCCGAGCGCCTGCAGCGCATGTACCTGCGCTGGGCCGAGCGGCACGGCTACCCGACCGAGATCTACGAGACCTCCTACGCGGAAGAGGCCGGCATCAAGTCGACCACCTTCGTGGTCAAGGCCCCGTACGCCTACGGCACCCTCTCCGTCGAGCAGGGCACCCACCGCCTCGTCCGGATCTCGCCCTTCGACAACCAGGGCCGCCGCCAGACCTCCTTCGCGGGCGTCGAGGTGCTGCCGGTCGTCGAGTCCAGCGACCACGTCGAGATCGACGAGGGCGAACTGCGCGTGGACGTGTACCGCGCCTCGGGCCCCGGCGGCCAGGGCGTCAACACGACCGACTCCGCGGTGCGCATCACGCACCTGCCGACCGGCATCGTGGTCTCGTGCCAGAACGAGCGCTCGCAGATCCAGAACAAGGCCAGCGCGATGAACGTCCTCCAGGCCAAGCTGCTCGAGCGGCGCCGCCAGGAGGAGAAGGACAGGATGGACGCCCTCAAGGACGGCGGAAGCTCCTGGGGCAACCAGATGCGGTCCTACGTCCTGCACCCGTACCAGATGGTCAAGGACCTCCGGACGGAGTTCGAGGTCGGCAACCCGCAGGCGGTGCTCGACGGCGAGATCGACGGCTTCCTGGAGGCCGGCATCCGCTGGCGCAAGCAGCAGGAGCAGACCGCGTAACCAGCGCGCTCGGAACAGCTCGGAACAGCAGGAAGGGCCCGGACGCCGTAGAGGTGTCCGGGCCCTTCCGTTCTTGCGTCTTCGTGCGTCTTCTTGCGTCTGATCGGGACGTGGCGGCTGAGGAACTACGCCGTCTGCTGAGCCACCAGTGCCAGCGCGGCCACCAGGATCACCAGCAGCGCGATGAGCGCCACCGGGTTGAGACCACCGGAGAAGGGGCCCTCCTGCTGGAGGCGCTCCCGGTTCGCCCGGCACACGCGGCAGCGGCCCTGGCTGACGGGTCCGGCGCAGTTCGCGCACACGAGCCGGTCATATGTCATGCGCTCCTCCTCTCGTCCCCTCGGTTACAACGGTCGCGGGAACGGGTCCGTTCCCCCTCCCACTGTGCCAGCTTCGATGACATTCGGCGCGGCCCCTCCGGGCAATCGCGGTCGTGCACCTCACGGACCAGGGGATATATCGGGCAACTCCGGACGCCGGGTCCACACCTCGCGCCTGTTCGCGTATGGTCACGGACACCTACTCCCGGCGACCGTGGTGCACCCGTGATCCGATTCGACAACGTCTCCAAGTCCTACCCGAAGCAGAGCCGCCCCGCACTCAGAGATGTCTCCCTGGACATCGCGAAGGGCGAGTTCGTCTTCCTGGTCGGCTCCTCCGGCTCCGGCAAGTCCACCTTCATGCGGCTCATCCTGCGCGAGGAGCGGGCGAGCCACGGCCAGGTGCACGTCCTGGGCAAGGACCTCGCCAAGCTCTCCAACTGGAAGGTTCCGCAGATGCGGCGCCAGCTGGGGACCGTCTTCCAGGACTTCCGCCTGCTGCCCAACAAGTCGGTGGCCGACAACGTGGCCTTCGCCCAGGAGGTCATCGGCAGACCGCGCGGCGAGATCAAGAAGGCCGTTCCCCAGGTCCTGGAACTCGTCGGCCTCGGCGGCAAAGAGGACCGGATGCCCGGCGAGCTCTCCGGTGGTGAGCAGCAGCGCGTGGCCATCGCCCGTGCCTTCGTCAACCGGCCGGCCCTGCTGATCGCGGACGAGCCCACCGGCAACCTGGACCCCCAGACCTCCGTCGGCATCATGAAGCTGCTGGACCGGATCAACCGGACCGGCACCACCGTGATCATGGCGACCCACGACCAGCAGATCGTCGACCAGATGCGCAAGCGCGTCATCGAACTCGAGCAGGGCCGTCTCGTCCGCGACCAGTCGCGCGGCGTCTACGGCTACCAGCACTGAAAGGCTCCTGAGACGCGATGCGCGCCCAGTTCGTCATGTCGGAGATCGGGGTCGGTCTCCGCCGCAATCTGACCATGACCTTCGCGGTCATCATCTCCGTGTCCCTGTCGCTGGCCCTGTTCGGCGGCTCCCTGCTCATGCGCGACCAGGTGAGCAAGATGAAGGGGTACTGGTACGACAAGGTCAACGTCTCCATCTACCTCTGCAACAAGAGCGACGCCGAGGCGACCAACGGGGCCTCCTGCTCCAAGGGCGCGGTGACCCCGGAGCAGAAGCAGGCCCTGGAGAAGGAACTCAAGGGGATGGACCTCGTCGAGGCCGTCACCTACGAGTCCTCCGACGAGGCCTTCAAGCACTACAAGGAGCAGTTCGGGCACACCGCCCTGGCCGCGTCCATCACCCCGGACCAGATGCCCGAATCCTTCCGGGTGAAGCTCAAGCAGCCGGAGAAGTACAAGGTCATCACGACCTCCTTCTCCGGACGCGACGGGGTCCAGTCGGTGGAGGACCAGCGCACCGTGCTGGACAACCTCTTCAGACTCCTCGGCTACCTCAACTGGGCCGCCCTCGGCATCATGCTGATCATGCTGATCGTGGCCCTGCTGCTGATCGTCAACACGGTGCGCGTCTCGGCCTTCAGCCGGCGGCGCGAAACCGGGATCATGCGCCTGGTGGGAGCCTCCAGCTTCTACATCCAGGTGCCGTTCATCATGGAGGCGGCCTTCGCCGGCCTGATCGGCGCGCTGTTCGCCTGCGGCATGCTCGGTGCGGGCCAGTACTTCGTGATCGACCACGGTGCCGCGCTGCGCGACAAGATGGAGCTCATCAACTTCATCGGCTGGGACTCGGTCCTGACCAAGCTGCCGCTCGTCCTCGTCATCGGCGTGCTGATGCCCTCACTGGCGGCCTTCATCGCGTTGCGCAAGTACCTGAAGGTGTGACGAGCGCCCCGCGAGCGGTACGGCCAACCACCCGTACCGGCGCGGGCCTTGTCCTAGACTCGGCGCCATGCCGGGACTGCCCGCCCTCTGTCTCCGGCCCCGCGACGTGCGTCGCGGGGCCGTTTTGACGTTGGTCTTCCTCGCCGCCGTGGGTGCCGGAGCCTGCACCGGGAGCTGGGACCACGCCGCCCCGGGGCAATCCCCGGGCCCCGCCGCCCTGATGGCGGCCACGGAGCCCGCAGCGGCCCCGCCGGGGCCGCGCGCACCGGCACGGGCGCCCCGCGAGGCGGCCACCGCCGACCGGGACGCGGTGGCCCGGGCGGCCGCCGAAGCCGTCGCCGAGGGCAAGTCCGCCAAGTCGGCGGCCCAGGACGTGGTCAGCCGCAGCGGGGACCGCTGGGCCGCGGTGTACGACCAGGGCGAGTACGAGGCCTTCGCCGACGACCTGGCCGGCCAGTGGACGGGCGTCGGCCTGTGGGCCGGGCGGCAGCGCGACGGCCGCATCGAGATCGACCGGGTCCAGCCCGGCAGCCCCGCGGCGCGGGCCGGGATGCGCGCCGGGGACCGGCTGCTCAGCATCGACGGGCAGGGCGTGACCGGGCTCGGGGTGGCCGAGGTGGTGTCCCTGCTGCGCGGCGAGGCGGGCACCCCCGTGCAGCTGAAGCTGACCCGCGGCGGGACCGACCTCACGCAGACCGTGCGGCGCGAGAAGCTGCGCAGCGAGCCCGTGACGGTACGGGAGCTGCCCGGCGGGATCACGGTCATCAAGGTCGCCTCCTTCACCAAGGGTTCCGGCGACCGGGTCCGCTCCGCCGTCCGCGCCGCCCCGGCCGGCGGTGGGGTCATGCTCGACCTGCGCGGCAACACCGGCGGCCTGGTCACCGAGGCCGTGACGGCCGCCTCCGCCTTCCTGGACGGCGGGCTGGTGGCGACGTACGACGTGCGCGGTGCGCAGCGCGCCCTCTACGCGGCCCCGGGCGGCGATACGGCCCGCCCGCTGGTGGCACTGATCGACGGCGGCACGATGAGCGCGGCCGAGCTGGTCACCGGAGCCCTCCAGGACCGCGGCCGCGCGGTGGCGGTCGGCACCCGCAGCTTCGGCAAGGGCTCGGTGCAGATGCCGACGGAGCTGCCGGACGGATCGGTGGCGGAGCTGACGGTCGGGACGTACCGCACTCCGGCGGGCCGCAGCCTGGACGGCGCGGGCATCACCCCGGACCTGGCGGCGGCGGACCGGGTCGAGGAACGGGCCCGCACGGTATTGAGTGGCATCGGGGTGGGTCCGTAGTGCGAAAATGACCGCACTATGGCTAAGGAAACAGGGCGCAAGCTGATCGCCCAGAACAAGAAGGCGCGGCACGACTACACGATCATCGGCACCTACGAGTGCGGCCTCGTGCTCACGGGTACCGAGGTCAAGTCCCTGCGCCAGGGACGTGCCTCGCTGGTGGACGGCTTCGTGTCGGTGGAGAGCGGCGAGGCCTGGCTCTACAACGTGCACGTGCCGGAGTACAGCCAGGGGACCTGGACCAACCACAGCGCGCGCCGCAAGCGCAAGCTCCTCCTGCACCGGGAGGAGATCGACAAGCTGGAGTCGAAGACCGGGGAGACGGGCAACACGATCGTGCCGCTCGCCCTGTACTTCAAGGACGGCCGGGCGAAGATCGAGATCGCGCTGGCGAAGGGCAAGAAGGAGTACGACAAGCGGCAGTCGCTGCGCGAGAAGCAGGACACGCGCGAGACGAACCGGGTGATCTCGGCCGTGAAGCGCAAGGAACGCGGCCAGCTTTAATCTTCTGGCACGCAGTGGTCCACTTCGCGTACGATGGCGTCAGCACCACGCGCTTGCGGGTGGCGCCGATCGAGCGGGACGCATGGAGAGCGCCGGCTGGATCTCTAACTGAACAGCGTGAAACATGGGGATGATCGGTTTCGACAGCGGATGTCGATGTAGGGGAAGCGAGCCGAGAAAGCGGCAATGATCTCGTTAACCATATGTCGCAAACAATAATCGCCAACTCCAAGAGCGATAACTCCCGCTTCACCCTCGCTGCCTAATAACAGTGAGCTGAAGCCTCTGTGAGGAGCGTCAGCCCGGAAGTGGTCCCGGTCCGGATCCTGGCGTCAATTAGGGATCTAAACCTCTAACTCCGGTCACGGGGGATAGAGGGAAATCAAACAGTGACTGAGCCCGTCGGAGACTTGTCCGTGTGATCTCCGGGGCTGAGAAAAGCGCAGCGGAATGCGCTCGGAGAAGCCCTACTTCTGCACCGTTGGACGCGGGTTCGATTCCCGCCATCTCCACAACCCCATGTGAAAAAGCCCCCGGCTCGCGAGTCCACTCGCAGGCCGGGGGCTTTTTCGTGCGTGGGCGCCGGGGGGCCGGGCGCCGGGGACGGGGGCGGGGGTGGGCGGGCGTGGGCTCGCTCGGGCCGGGGTTGGGCTCGGGGCGGGGGTGGGCTCGGGCCGGGTACGGGGGCGGGGGTGGGTTCCGGGCCCTGCCCCGTCAGTAGTGGTGGCGGGCTTTCAGGGGTTCGGGTTCGGGCTCGGGGTTCGGGTTTGCCGATCCCGCCGAACGGGGCGCGCGGGATTCCGCCGATCACGCGGGGGATCCTGTGGGGCAGGGCTCGCGGCGGAAGCGGACCCTCCTCACCCCTCGCCCCCGCGCCCTCGCGGTCGCGGGCGACCGCTTCCATCAGGCGCTTCGCGTTCTCCGGCGACCGGAGGAGGTGGGCGGTCTCCTGCCAGGAGTCGTAGTCGCCGGCGGACATGAGGGCGGCGTCGCCGCTCTTGGAGGTGATGCGCACCGGAGTGTGGTCGGTGTCGACGCGCTCGATGAGCGCGAACAGGGTCTCTCGGGCCTCGCGGGCGCTGATGGACATGGCGTCACTCCGTTCTTGGAGGTATGTGACTACCGGACCTGTCTCGTACGGGACGGGGCCCGTAGGAGTCCGGCTCCGCCCAGGAGGAGGGCCAGCGCCGCCGCCCCCGCGGGCAGGGCGTACGGGGCCGTCGTGCCCCAGTGGTCGATCGCCGAGCCGGCCGTCGCCGAGCCTGCCGCGATGCCTGCGAAGAGGGCGGTGACGGCGAGGGTCATGCCCTCGTTGAGGCGGCCCGGCGGGGTGACGGCGTGGATCCGGGACATCGCGGTGACCATGACGGGGGCCGTGGCCATGCCGGCCAGCAGGAGGGCCGCGGCCAGGGGGAGCAGGGAGCCGGTGGCCGCCGCGGCCCAGGGCAGGGTCATGGCGAGGGCCAGGACGCCGAGGCAGACGGGGAGCGTGCGCGGGCGCAGGGTGCCGTAGAGCAGCCCGGCGGCGCAGGAGCCGGCGGCCTGGAGGGCGAGGACCGGGCCCGAGAGCCCGCCGAGGCCGTGGGCGCCGAGGTGGGCGATGGAGGTGATCTCCATGGAGCCGAACATCGCGCCGAGCACGAGGAAGAGCGGCAGCAGTCCGCCCAGGGAGCGGAGCGGGGAGGGCCCCGGGACCGCGGGCGCCGGCGGGGGTTCGGTGGCGCGGTGGGCCGTGAAGACCAGCATCCCGGTGAGCAGCAGGACGGCCCCGGCGAGGGTGCCCGCCTCCGGGAAGGCGGCGGTGCACAGGAAGGCGGCGGCCACCGGCCCGAGCATGTAGGCCAGTTCGTCCGCGGCCTGTTCGAAGGACATCGCGGTGTGCCGGGAGGCCGGGTCGTCCCGCAGCAGGTGGGTCCAGCGGGCGCGGGACATGCCGCCGATGTTGGGGGTGGTCGCGGTGGCGGCGTAGGAGGCGAAGAGGGTCCACGCGGGGGCGCCGGTCCGGACGCACACGACGAGGGAGAGCGAGCCGAGGACGGCGATCACGGTGGCGGGCACGGCGACCCGGGCCTGTCCGTGCCGGTCGACCAGCCGGGCCGTCCAGGGCGCCACCAGGGCGGTGGCGGCCAGGCCGGCCGCCACGACCGCGCCGGCGAGGGCGTACGAGCCGCGCTGCCCGGCGATCATCATGACGGCGCTGATGCCGAACATGCCCATGGGGAGCCGGGCGATGAGGTTCCCGGTGGTGAACCCGCGGGTGCCGGGGAGCGCGAAGAGCCGGCGGTACGGGCCCGGGACGCGGGCCGGCCGCGCCGCGCGGGCCGGCTGCCCCGCGCGGTACGGGTGCTCCTGCCGTGCCGGGGCGGCGGCGAGCACCAGCGTGGTGCCGGAGACGGCCATGAGCGGGCCGCGCACGGCCGGGGCGGCACGGCGGACGCCGCTGACGGCCGGGGCGACCGGCCGGGTGGCGGACGCCGGGACGGCAGGCGGGGTGGCGGACGCCGGGACGGCACCCGGGGTGGCGGACGCCGGGACGGCACCCGGGGTGGCGGACGCCGGGACGGCAGGCGGGGTGACGGACGCCGGGACGGCAGACGGGGTGACGGACGGCGGGACGGCAGGCGGGAGACCGGCAGGCGGCGGAGTGGCGGTGGGCATGGGGCAAGGCTCGTGCCCGGGGCCGTCTGCGGTCCAACACCTGTTCGGGGCCGATTCACCGCTCTGCGTTGTCAATGAGGCCGGGGTTGTTAGTCTCCGCAGGTGACGCCCCGAGACGTGGAACCCCGCCTGCTGCGCGCCTTCCTCGCCGTGGCCGAGGAGCTGCACTTCACCCGCGCCGCCGCCCGGCTCTACCTGGCCCAGCAGGCCCTCAGCCGGGACGTGCGCCGGCTCGAACAGACCCTGGGGGCAACCCTGTTCGTGCGGACCACCCGCGCCGTGGAGCTGACCCCGGACGGGGAGCGGCTGCTGCCCCTGGCCCGGAGCGTGCTGCGGGCCCACGAGGAACTGGCCGGGGCGTTCGCCGGGCCACGGCCGCTGCTCGTCGACCTCAACACCGACGGGCCCGGAACCGCCCGCAGCGTCCTGGACCGGGCCCGGGAACTCGCCCCCGACTGCGAGCTGATGGCCCGCTTCGAGTCCGGGCTCACCCACGCCGCCGCCGAGATCGCCGCGGGCCGCCTCGACGTCTCCTTCGGGTACGCCGACGGCCTCGACCCGGCGCTGCGGGCCCGCCTGGACCTGACGCCGGTCCGGTACGAGCCGCTCGCGGTGCTGCTGCCCGAGGGGCACGCGCTGGCCGCGCTGGACGCCGTACCGCTGGACGCGCTGCGCGGGGAGACGGTGTACACCGGGGCCGGGAACCCGCGGACCCGGGAGTGGACGGGGCTGGCGCGCGAGCTGTTCGCCGGCCGGGGCATCGCGCCGGCGCCGCCCGCGCCGGTGGCGGTGGGCAAGGACGAGTTCCGCCGGGTCATGGCCAAGACGGGCCATCCGGTCCTCGCCACCGTGGGCTTCGTCGACCTGCCCGGCTGCGTCAAGCGGCCGCTGACCGCCCCGGTGCCGCTGTCGCCGCTCTCCATGGTGTGCCGCAAGGGGGCGGGCCATCCCGGGCTCGACGCGCTGCGCCGCGCCGCCGCGGAGCTCGGGGCGGCGCGCGGCTGGCTGGAACTGCCACCGGACAGCTGGCTGCCCGCCTCGCTCACACCGGGCCGGGGCGGCGGGTGAGTGCAAGGTTTCCCGCCGGTCATCCGGCGGGGACCGGGGCCGAAACGAGCCCTTCCTACGGTCATCACCACGAAGGACGCGACGGGCGCGAAGACGCGACGGGTGCGGCCGGAGGCGACGGGACGCGATGAGCGCGACGTGATCGCAGCAGCTGTGGAGGCGTGTGATGACCAGTACGACCGCACCGCGCAAGGGTGGCCGCTGGATCGAGCGGTGGGACCCCGAGGACGAGACCTTCTGGCGGGAAACGGGGGAGAAGACCGCCCGCCGCAACCTGGTCTACTCCGTGCTCTCCGAGCACATCGGGTTCTCGATCTGGTCCCTGTGGTCCGTGATGGTGCTCTTCATGGGCCCGAAGTACGGGATCGACCCCGCCGGGAAGTTCTTCCTCATCGCCACCGCCACCTGCGTCGGCGCCCTGGTCCGGGTGCCCTACACCTTCGCCGTGGCCCGCTTCGGCGGCCGCAACTGGACCATCGTCAGCGCCCTGCTGCTGCTCGCCCCGACGGTCGCCGCCTGGCTGGTGATGGAGCCCGGGACCTCGTACGGCACCTTCCTGCTGGTGGCCGCGCTGACCGGGGTCGGCGGCGGCAACTTCGCCTCGTCGATGACCAACATCAACGCCTTCTTCCCGCTGCGCAAGAAGGGCTGGGCGCTCGGCCTCAACGCGGGCGGCGGCAACATCGGCGTCCCCGTCGTCCAGCTCGTGGCCCTGCTGGTCATCGGTACGGCCGGAGCCGGCCACCCGCGGCTGCTGCTCGGCGCCTACGTCCCGCTCATCGTGCTCGCGGCGACGCTCGCCGCGCTGCGCATGGACAACCTGGCGCCCGTGCGCAGCGATACCGGGGCGGTACGGGAGGCGGTCCGCGAGGGGCACACCTGGATCATGGCGTTCCTGTACATCGGCACCTTCGGCTCCTTCATCGGCTACAGCTTCGCCTTCGGCCTGGTCCTGCAGACGCAGTTCGGCCGCACCCCGCTCCAGGCGGCCTCGCTCACCTTCATCGGACCGCTGCTCGGCTCGCTGATCCGGCCGGTCGGCGGGGCCCTCGCGGACCGCTTCGGCGGCGCGTGGATCACCCTGGGAACGTTCGTGTCGATGGCGGCGGCGACCGGAGTGGTGATCCTGGCCTCCGTACGGGAATCCCTGCCGGTGTTCCTGGTCGGCTTCGTGGGGCTGTTCGTCCTCAGCGGGCTCGGCAACGGCTCCACCTACAAGATGATCCCCGGCATCTTCCAGGCGAAGGCGCTGGCCCGCGGGATGAGCGGCGAGGACGCGGCCGCGTACGGGCGGCGGCTGTCCGGGGCCTCCATGGGACTCATCGGCGCGGTCGGCGCGCTCGGCGGGCTCGGCATCAACCTGGTCTTCCGCGAGGCGTTCCTCAGCTCCGGCTCCGGCACGGCGGCCTTCGTGACCTTCCTCGGCTTCTACGCGGTGTGCTGCGCCGTCACCTGGGCGGTATACCTTCGCCGGCCCGCCCAGGTGATGATCCCCGAGGCCGGGGCGGAGGCGAAGCCGCAGCTCACCACGGTGTAACGGCGAGCACACGGCGGTTAACGGCGCCGAAATACGCGTGAACCGAGCCTGATACGCCACCAGGGCAGGCTCGGTTCACGCAAGCGTCACGAGTGCGTGTGACCGCGACACCGGACCGCGACACCGGACCCCGATATCGGACCGCGACACCGGACTCCGATATCGGACCCCGACACCGGACCCGACCACTGCGCGAGGCAGGTCACCATGCACGACCAGGACACCCCCACCGGTCCGCCCACCGCTCCGCCCGCAGGCCCGCTCGCCGGATTCACCGTCGGGGTCACCGCCGCCCGGCGGGCCGACGATCTCATCGCCCTGCTGCGCCGCCGCGGGGCCACCGTGCTGCACGCCCCCGCCCTGCGGATCGTGCCGCTCGCCGACGACGCCGAACTGCTGTCCGCCACCAAGGAGCTGATCGGCTGCGCGCCCGACGTGGTGGTGGCGACCACCGCCATCGGCTTCCGGGGCTGGATCGAGGCCGCCGACGGGTGGGGGCTCGGCGAGGAACTGCTCGGGTGGCTGCGGGAGACCGAACTGCTGGCGCGCGGACCGAAGGTGAAGGGTGCGATCAGGGCCGCCGGGCTCGTGGAGACCTGGTCCCCGCGCTCGGAGTCCCTCGCCGAGGTACTGGACCGGCTGCTCACGGCCGGGGTGGCCGGCCGGCGCATCGCCCTCCAGCTGCACGGGGAGCCGCTGCCCGGGTTCATCGAGGCCCTGCGGGCGGGCGGGGCCGAGGTGGTCGGCGTACCCGTCTACCGGTGGATGCCGCCGGAGGACCTCGGGCCGCTGGACCGGCTGATCGACGCGGTGGCCGCGGGCGGGGTGGACGCGGTCAGCTTCACCTCCGCGCCCGCGGCGGCCTCGCTGCTGTCACGGGCCACGGAGCGGGGCGTACGGGACCAGGTGCTCGGGGCGCTGACCGGCGGGTCCGTGCTGTCGGCGTGCGTGGGACCGGTGACGGCCCTGCCCCTGCAGGCGGAAGGCGTGCCCACGGTGCAGCCCGAGCGCTTCCGGCTCGGACCCCTCGTGCAGCTCCTGTGCCAGGAACTCCCGGGCCGGGCCCGCGTGCTCCCGGTCGCCGGACACCGGCTGGAGCTGCGCGGGCACGCGGTCCTCGTCGACAGCGAGCTGCGCCCCGTCCCGCCGGCCGGGATGGCCCTGCTCGGGGCGCTGTCCCGGCGCCCGGGCTGGGTCGTGGCCCGCTCCGAACTGCTGCGCACCCTCCCGGGCGCGGGCCGTGACGAGCACGCGGTGGAAACGGCGATGGCCCGGCTGCGCGTGGCCCTGGGCGTACCCAACCTCATCCAGACCGTCGTCAAGCGGGGCTACCGGCTGTCGCTGGACGCGGGCGCCTGCGCGGACTGAGGGGGACCGAGCGGACTGAGGGGGACCGAGCGGACTGAGGGGGCCGAGCGGACTGAGGGGGACCGAGCGGACTGAGGGGACCGAGGGGACGGGAGCCTTCCGTTGACCGGGGGGCCCTCCGTTAACGTGTTCGGATGATCATTGACGGTGTGGAGATGAGGGAGATCCGGGAGGCGGACGCCGCCGGGGTCGCCGAGGCGCTGGACCGCAACCGGGCGTACATGGCCCCCTACGAGCCGTGGCGGACCGAGGAGTTCTACACCGAGGCCGGGCAGCGGGCGCGGATCGCGGAGCTGCTCGCGGCCCGGGAGGGCGGCCGGGCCCGGCCGTTCGTGCTGGTGGCCGCCGGCGGGGTGGCCGGGACGATCAACCTCCAGAACATCGTGCGCGGGGCACTGTGCAGCGGCGCCATCGGCTACTGGATCGACGAGGCCTGGACCGGCAAGGGACTGGCCACCGCCGCCCTGCACGAGGTCATCCGGGTCGCCCGCGACGAGGAGGGGCTGCACCGGGTCGAGGCGGGGACCCGCGTCGAGAACCTGGCCTCGCAGCGGGTGCTGGCGAAGGCGGGCTTCGAACAGTACGGGCTCGCGCCCCGCTACCTGCACGTCGGCGGGGACTGGCAGGACCACCGCCTCTTCCACCTCCTCCTCAACGACGAGCCGCCCGCCCTCTAGCCGAGTGCCCGCGAGACGGGCACTCTGGGGGCACGCCCCGAGTGGGAGGCGGTGACGGGTATGTGGTTCGACTCCGGGCGGGTCTGCCTGGACCTGGTGGCTACTTTTTCACCCCTCGCGCACACGGAGGGCATCCGGGACGGCGACGGGCTGTCCCTGTGGCTCACCGGAGCCGGGCTGGTGCCCGACCGGACGCCGCTCACCCGGGTCGGCGACGACTGGGTGCACGCCTTCCGGGTGCTGCGCGCCGACGTCGAGAGCCTCGTACGGGCCGAGCTGGCCGGAGCCGCGCCGCCCGCGGCCCCGCTGGCCCGGGTCAACGCGGCGGCCGCCGGTCCACCCCCGGGACTGTGTGCAGTGCAGGACCAAGAAGGTCACCTCGTACGGGAGTTGTGCGGCGGGGTCGAATGCGCCGGACTGCTCGCCGCCGTGGCCCGGGACGCCGTCGAACTGCTCACCGACCCCGGCGAACGGGCACTGCTGCGGGCCTGCGAGGGCGACGGCTGCGCCCGCGTCTACCTCGACACCTCGCGCGGACACCGCCGCCGCTGGTGCTCCAGCGAGCTCTGCGGGAACCGCGAGCGCGTGGCCCGCCACCGCCGCCGCGTCCTCGAATCCCGCCCCGGCTGACGCGGCCCGCGCCGCCCGCCGGGCGTGATCTTCGTCCTGATCCGCGAGCCGTCCCGGAAGGGGCGTGCGCGGAAGGGCCCCTTGGCGTACGGTTGACGGCTGCCCATGCACGTCAGAAAGGGGCCTTGGTGGCCGCGCAGAATGCCGCTGTCGACAGCACGGCGGATTCCGTCCGCGATCGGGAGATCGCGGTCGAGCAGACGCATCTCGATCACGTGTACCGACGCCTTGAGGAGAAGATCCACGAGGCGGAGTTCCTGATGAACGACGCCGCCAAGCGCGGGCAGGTCGGCACGCCGGGCGCCCTCGCGGAGCGGGACGCGCAGGTGTTCCGCGCCGGGATCCATCTCAACCGTCTCAACAACGAGTTCGAGGACTTCCTGTTCGGCCGCATCGACCTGGTCCTCGGCAAGGACGGGGAGCGGGGCCCCGACGGCGCCTTCACCTCCGTCGAGCCCGCCGACGACGCGATCCGTACCGACCTCACGGCCGATATCGCCGAGACGCTCCACATCGGCCGCATCGGGGTCCTCGACTCCGACTACGCGCCGCTCGTCATCGACTGGCGGGCCCCCGCGGCCGCGCCGTTCTACCGCTCCACCCCCAAGGAGCCCGGCCGCGTCGTGCGCCGCCGGGTCATCCGCTCCAAGGGCCGCAAGGTGCTCGGCGTCGAGGACGACCTGATGCGCCCCGAGGTGACCGCCTTCCTCGACGGGGGCGAGCTGCCCGTCATCGGCGACGGCGCCCTGATGGCCGCCCTCGGGCGGGCCCGCACCCACTCGATGCGCGACATCGTCTCCTCCATCCAGGCCGAGCAGGACCTCGTCATCCGGGCGCCCGCCGCCTCGGTCGCCGAGGTCGCGGGCGGCCCCGGCACCGGCAAGACCGCCGTCGCCCTGCACCGCGCCGCCTACCTGCTCTACCAGGACCGCCGGCGCTACTCCGGCGGCATCCTGATCGTCTCCCCGACCCCGCTCCTGGTCGCCTACACCGAGGGCGTCCTGCCCTCCCTCGGCGAGGAGGGCCAGGTCGCCATCCGGGCGCTCGGATCCCTCGTCGACGGGGCCGAGGCGACCACGTACGACGATCCGTCCACCGCACGCGTCAAGGGCTCGTCCCGGATGCTGAAGGTGCTGCGCAAGGCCGTACGGGGCGCCCTGGAGTTCGGCGGTCCCGGCGGGGCGCCCGCCCCGGACCGGCTGCGCGTGGTGGCCTTCGGCCGCCGCCAGGAGCTGGAGGCCCACGACCTCGACCGGATCCGGCAGAACGTCCTGTCCGGCACCGCCCCGGTCAACCTGCTGCGCCCGCGCGCCCGCAAGCTCCTGCTGGACGCGCTGTACTCGAAGTCCGGCGGGGCCGGCCGGCACAGCGACCCGGAGCTCGCCGCCGAGCTGCGCTCCGCCTTCGACGAGGACATCTCGACGGAGGACGCGTTCATCGAGTTCCTGAACGCCTGGTGGCCCGAGCTGACCCCGCGCGGGGTGCTGGCCTCCATGGCGGACGAGCGGCGCCTGTCGCGCTGGTCGCGCCGGGACCTGAACCCGCGCGAGACCCGGCAGGTGGCACGCTCCCTGCGCCGGGTCGGCCCGGACGGCAAGGGCGCCCTGTCGGTGCACGACGTGGCGCTGCTGGACGAGCTCCAGCAGCTGCTGGGTGCGCCCGCACGGCCCAAGCGGAAGCGGGAGCACGGCCCGCTGGACCAGCTGAGCGGGCTGGAGGAGCTGATGCCGACCCGCGAGGAGACCCAGTGGGAGCGGGCCGAGCGGCTCGCGGCGGAGCGCACCGAGTACGCGCACGTCATCGTCGACGAGGCGCAGGACCTGACGCCGATGCAGTGGCGGATGGTCGGCCGTCGCGGCCGGGGCGGCACGTGGACGGTGGTCGGTGACCCGGCGCAGTCCTCGTGGACCGATCCGCAGGAGGCGGCCGCCGCGCGCGACGAGGCGCTGGGCTCGCGGCCGCGGCGCAAGTTCACCCTGACGGTGAACTACCGCAACCCGGCCGAGGTCGCGGAGGTCGCCTCGCGGGTGCTGAAGCTGGCGGCGCCGGGCACGGAGCCGCCGACGGCCGTGCGCTCCACGGGGCTGCGGCCGCGCTTCACCGCGGTGCCCCCGGGCGAAGGGGACTTGCGCTCCACGGTCGTGGAGGAGACCCGGCGGCTGCTGGAGCAGGTGGACGGCACGGTGGGCGTGGTGGTGGCCATGGACCGGCGCGCGGAGGCCGCGGGCTGGCTCGCGGACCTGGGGGAGCGGGCGGTCGCCCTGGGCAGCCTGGAGGCGAAGGGCCTGGAGTACGACGCCACGGTGGTGGTCTCCCCGGCGGAGATCGCGGACGAGTCCCCGGCGGGCCTGCGGGTGCTCTACGTGGCCCTGACCCGTGCGACCCAGCAGCTGACGGTGGTCTCCACCGACCGGGACGAGCCGGACGCCGAGGGGGTCGCGGCGCTGCTCCAGCCGTAGGCCGCCGGGGCCGGCGGCGGCCCGCCGCGGGCTCTCACGGGCTCGCGCGGGGCGTCGTAGGGCCGGTTGGTCGGCGGCCAACGGCGTGGTCCCGCAACCGGTCGCCGGTGGGGGGATCACTTCGGGCGAACCTTTGTTAGCCTGGGTTACGGCACCGACTCGATCCAAGCCCCCGGGCCCAACCTTAGTCGCCTAGAGCGACCACTTGCCGCGAGGCGAGCATGGCGGGTCGGTGTCATAGACGTATGAAGCACCAGGTCCGCGTCCCCCACCCAGTGGGGGGCGCGGACCTTTTTGTATGGGCCACCCATTCCCCAGGCGGGAGTTATCTCGTATGGTGGAAGAGTTCTTCCGAAATTTGTAGCTGGTTACCTTGTACCGGCTGGTAGGTGGGACGATCGGACAACAGGTCCTGCCATACCTGCCGTGTTCTCGGCAAGAGGCGCGGGGCCCTGCGTGTGTACAGAAAAACCAGGGACAGAAGAGGAACACGGCCATGGCAACGGCGCCCAGCGTCTCGTACTCGATGACGGTCCGCCTGGAAGTGCCCGCGAGCGGTACCGCGGTCTCCCAGCTCACCACCGCCGTGGAGTCCTCCGGTGGCTCGGTCACCGGCCTCGACGTGACCGCATCCGGTCACGAGAAGCTCCGGATCGACGTCACCATCGCCGCGACGTCCACGGCGCACGCCGACGAGATCGTCGAGAAGCTCCGCGGGATCGAGGGCGTCAGCCTCGGCAAGGTCTCCGACCGAACCTTCCTGATGCACCTCGGCGGCAAGATCGAAATGCAGTCGAAGCACCCCATCCGCAACCGCGACGACCTCTCGATGATCTACACCCCGGGCGTGGCCCGCGTGTGCATGGCGATCGCCGAGAACCCCGAGGACGCCCGCCGTCTGACCATCAAGCGCAACTCCGTCGCAGTCGTGACGGACGGCAGCGCCGTGCTGGGCCTCGGCAACATCGGCCCGATGGCCGCGCTGCCCGTCATGGAGGGCAAGGCGGCCCTCTTCAAGCGCTTCGCCGGCATCGACGCCTGGCCGATCTGCCTCGACACCCAGGACCCCGACGAGATCGTCGCCGTCGTCAAGGCGATCGCCCCGGGCTTCGCGGGCATCAACCTGGAGGACATCTCCGCGCCGCGCTGCTTCGAGATCGAGGCCCGGCTGCGCGAGGCCCTCGACATCCCCGTCTTCCACGACGACCAGCACGGCACCGCCATCGTGGTCCTCGCCGCCCTCACCAACGCACTGCGCGTGGTGGGCAAGGCCGTTGGCGACGTCAAGGTGGTCATGTCGGGCGCCGGCGCCGCCGGTACCGCGATCCTCAAGCTGCTCCTCGCCGCCGGCGTCAAGAACGCCGTCAGCGCCGACATCCACGGTGTCGTGCACGCGGACCGCCCCGACCTCGTCGACGCGGCCGCGGACTCCCCGCTGCGCTGGATCGCCGACAACACCAACCCCGAGGGCTACACGGGCACGCTGAAGGAGGCCGTGGTCGGCGCCGACGTCTTCATCGGCGTCTCGGCCCCCAACGTCCTGTCCGGCGAGGACGTGGCCGCCATGGCGGAAGGCGCGATCGTGTTCGCGCTCGCGAACCCGGACCCCGAGGTGGACCCGGCGATCGCCCGCCAGACCGCCGCCGTCGTGGCCACCGGGCGTTCCGACTTCCCGAACCAGATCAACAACGTGCTGGTCTTCCCGGGCGTCTTCCGCGGCCTGCTGGACGCCCAGTCCCGCACCGTGAACACCGACATGATGCTGGCCGCCGCGAGCGCCCTGGCCGACGTGGTCGGCGAGGACGAGCTGAACGCGAACTACATCATCCCGTCCGTGTTCAACGACAAGGTCGCGGGCGCGGTCGCCGGAGCCGTCCGCAAGGCGGCCTCCACGGCTGTGACGCCGCCCACCTCCGTCTGATCCCCCGGCGCGTCGCGGGATGCGGGCCCCCCGGGCCGCCCATAGGGTTGCGGGGATGCCCGCGTGGCCCGCGGTCCGCGTCTCCGGACGTCATCCGGACACCGTCCGGAACGCCTTCCGGTGCGGACGGAGCGTCACCGCGGCGTGACTGTGGCGCTTTTCGTGTGACCCCGGCGGGTGCCGGATTGGCTTTCCCGCCGGTGGTGGGGGCAGGATGCGTAACCGGGCGAGAGGGTCTGACGTCAGACCCGGGTCCGGGGACTGTCCTAGGGCCCTGGCAGCATCGGCTTCGATCTCACGCCTCTAAGGCACGTTGAACACGGGAGTACAACATGAACCGCAGTGAGCTGGTGGCCGCTCTGTCCGAGCGCGCCGAGGTGACCCGCAAGGACGCCGACGCCGTTCTGGCCGCGCTCGCCGAGACCGTCGGCGAGATTGTCGCCAAGGGCGACGAGAAGGTCACCATCCCCGGCTTCCTGACCTTCGAGCGCACCCACCGTGCCGCTCGCACCGCGCGCAACCCGCAGACCGGCGACCCCATCCAGATCCCGGCCGGCTACAGCGTGAAGGTCTCCGCGGGCTCCAAGCTCAAGGAAGCCGCCAAGGGCAAGTAGTCCGCCCTTGTGCCGAAGGCCGCACAGGCCTCCGGGACGGCAGTAGTAGTACGTAGTACGCGAGAGGCGGCCACCCGGCACCGGGTGGCCGCCTCTCGGCGCTTCCGGCGCCGCGAGTGGCCCCCGGGAGCCAGAACGCCCCCACAGGCCC